>JBFIDI010000180.1:0-10039 GCA_041581405.1 Burkholderiaceae bacterium | reverse complement strand
TCAGTTGGTGGCTGCAGTCCGTGGCGAAAACTTTCGAGGGCAATGACTCGGGCTTCCTGACGCTATGCCGGCGTGTCTTGTCTGTGGATCATAATGGCGGGGTCGACACAGACGAGCCGGTGATGCGAGCGATTAATCATCCGGTTGGCCACGTGACCGAGGCGCTTCTACGTTGGTGGTACCGGAGACCTCTGGAGGATGGGCAATGTCTGCCTACAGACTTGGCTCCGATCTTCACTGAGCTTTGCGACCCTCGGATCGCGAAGTTTCGGCATGCACGCGTCTTGTTGGCAGCGCACAGCATTGCCCTCTTCCGTGTCGACGAGGAGTGGGCGCGACGTTGCCTGCTTCCGCACCTCGATTGGAATAAATCGGAGGCAGAGGCGCGATCAGCGTGGGAAGGATTCCTGTGGTCGCCACGACTCTATCGCCCTCTGTTTGACGCCATCAAGGCATCCTTTCTTGAAACAGCGCGACACTACTCTTCTCTGGGCAAGCATAACGAGCAGTACGCAAACCTGTTAACGTTCGCAGCGCTGGACCCGGGGGAAACGTTCTCCAGATCAGACTTGGCGATTGCCACACGTGCGCTTCCAATCGACGGGCTCCGCCACACGGCTCATGCCCTCGTGCGCGCCCTTGAAGGAGCCAGTGAGCAGCGCGATGCCTACTGGACAAACCGCGTGGTTCCCTACCTGAAGTCGATCTGGCCCAAGTCGCGCGACAACATCACGCCAGCGATTTCAGAGGCGCTAGCGCGCCTCTGCATTGCTGCTCAGGATGCGTTCCCGCAGGCAATCTCGGCCTTGCGAGCATGGCTGCGGCCGGTTCAGCACCCTCATACGCTCCTACATCGAATGCTTGGCTCGGGCCTTTGTACGCAGTTCCCTGAACCCGCGCTGGCCTTCATCGACATCATTGTTGGCGACGAGTCACAGTGGCCATCCGCCGACCTGAAGAAGTGCCTGCAAGCCATCACGGGCGCTGAGTCTCGACTGATCGAGGACGTCCGCCTCAAGCGACTGGAAGCCTACCTGCGCCGTCACGAACAGGGTTAATGGGGCTTGGCAAATCTTGGCCTCAAGCTGCCGATGCAGAGAAGGTGTCTGCAAGGCCGCCAAGTCGACGACGGCTTCCTGGACGCTCCAATGTCAGCGCCGGTTCGGTAGCAGAATGTTGCCGGACCGGTAGCCATTGGCGGCATCCAGTCTGGAGCCGACTTCCATGTTGTGCCCGGCTGGTCTGCAGGGGTTGTTGACCTTGGCCGTCTGCAGCTGATGGCTGTGCCGACGAACCAAGCCCGTGGTCTTCGCTCACGCCAGGACGCTCAGTTCGGAACCACGCGCCAGATCTCGCCGTCGTCGTTGGCCGTGTAGAGGTTCCCGTCGGGGCCCTGCACCAGTGCGCGCGTACGGGTGGAAGGCAAGTCGACCGTCTCATCGGCCACCGTCATGCCGCGTGCGTCAAGCTGAAGCACCACGATCCGCTGACCGCGCATCAGGCTCACGAGCAGGCGGCCATTCCATGCCTTCCATCGTTCCCCATCGAGGAACAGCGCAGTGCTCATGCCGCGACCACTGCCGTTGTGGACCCAGCTCGCAGGCATGGCGTCGGGGAAGCGCTGCGTGTCCGTCATGGGCATGGTGCTGGGGTCGCCCCCGTATCCGCAGTAGTCGTCGGGGCAGCGCAGGCCGGGCCGCTTCTGCGGATCCCATCCGGCATTGCCGCCCGCCACCAGCGGAGTCACCTCGTCGCTGTGGTTCGGCCCGTGTTCCGCCGTGAAGGCCTGGCCGGCGTTGGGCTGGCCCGCCGGCCGGAAGCTGAGACCCTGGACATTGCGGTGGCCATAGGTATAGATGCGTGGGTCGGCGCCGGCCGGCGGGTTGTTGCCCGGCGCCGCAGTGCCGTCGCGGTTCACCCTGAGCACCTTGCCCCCAAGGCGTTTGAGGTCCTGGGGAAGGGTGGCATTGTGGTTGTCTCCGCTGGTGACCCACAGGAATCCGTCCGGCCCGAAACGAACGGCACCGCCGCTGTGGGCGCCGGCCGAGCCGGCGCCGTTGGCCGAGTGCTTGAACGCGATGTCTTCAATGATGTCGGTGCGCCGGCTCACGCTCGTGGCATCGGCGGCCAGGGTCAGGCGAACGACGCGGTTGCTGGCCGGCGTGCGAAGCCTGGAGGCCATGAACAAATAGATGTCGCGCTTGCCCTTCGCGAAATCAGGATCGACCGCGATGCCATGCACGCCGCTTTGCCCCTGGCAGAACAGGTCGGGCGCCACGAGCGCCGAGCCACTGGTGCCAAACAGCCGCACCGTCTTTCCGTCGGCCAGTCGGGCCGACACGCCGCGGCACTTCTCGGTAAAAAGCATGACGCCATCCGGCGTGAAGGCGATGTCCCAGGGGTTCTGCAAGCCGCTCATGACCACGGTGCGGGTCAGCTTCGGCGGCTCGGCAGATGGCGCGGCAGCCGCTGCAGGTTGTGCGGTCAACGCCAAGGCGACGCTTGCGCCGAACAGGACGCCAACCAGCGCGAACGCAGGGATGTTAAACATGCGGTTTCCGTACATTTTCCGTTCCAAAGCGGGGGTGTCGACAGCGGGCGAGAGCCGGAGCGCCGCCTCGCATATTCAGTCTGCCATGCCGGTAACCCCGTTGTCCATCGCAGGGACATTGCTGGTTGGAGCGGCCGGGGGTGCGGCGGCGACCCATCCTGCCCAAGCCCTCGAGATCTAGCCTCCCAGGCTCACACGCTCGCCGTACCACCCCTGATGCAAGAAATCGATTGCAGAGAGAATCGCATCGCTGTCGCCATGGAGCGTGGCAACAACTTCGGTCAACTCGGAAGCCGGCACTGCGGCCATGAACTGCGTCACCATGGACACCTCCGCGCCCAACACCACCAACAAGGGATTGAGCCGGCGCGCGGCGGTGGGTGCTTCGCCAAGGGGAATCAGCGGCACGACGACGCGCGTGTTCAGGCCGCTGATCAGGTCGGCCTGCACATCCAGCAGATAACCAACCCCGCCTCGGTTCAGTCAGACGTCGAAACGGGCCATCAGAAGTTTCGATGCATGCCCAATGGAAGGCCGTTTCGCTCCACATAGGTATTGGAGCTGTCCAGCGCGGCCTGGTTTTCCTCGAGCCATTGGGCTGCCTGTTTCGCTGCGACCGCACGCGCAACCCCTTCTTCCGACGCCTGCGAAATATTGATCCGCAAGCTGCGGGCCTTGTCCAACAGTTCCGCATCCAACGTGATGTTGGTGGCCTTGCGCGCGGGTAGTGTCTCGGATGTCATCGAATCGGTCCAGCTGAGGGAACAAGATGGTGCATGCAGGATGTTGCCACGTATGCGTATATCGGACAACATGATGAGCGCATACCGACGCAAGACCGTGGACCACAAGCGCCGCGCAGGGCAAGCGACTTGCACGACAGTTTGGCGCCAGTTGAACCGGCCGTTGAACAAGTTCCAGCAGCGCCTGCACCGTGGCGGTGTTTACCATGGCCCATCCTTGGGGTCAGGCCGATACCTTCCAATCGAGGCGAAAGATGGAGGCCCCACCCTCGGCTACTCCAGACGCCCGTTCCCACCCCCGCAGAAATCGCGCATGATCCCCCGCGCCCCCATCGACACCGCCCGAGGAGCCCCACCCCATGTTCATCGGCCACTTCGCCGCCGCGCTGATCGCCAAGAAGGCCGCGCCTTCCGTATCGCTGGGCGTCTTGTTCGCCGCCGCCCAGTGGCTGGACCTGCTCTGGCCGGCGCTGCTGCTGGCAGGTGTCGAACACGCCGCTGTGACGACCGCGCCGGACGCGCCGGTGCCGCTGCGCTTCACCTTCTACCCGTTCTCGCACAGCCTGCTGGCGGTGCTGGGCTGGGCGGTGCTGGCGGGTGCGCTCGCGTGGTGGTGGTGGCGCCGGTCGCGGCGCGTGGCGCTGGTCGTCGCGGCGCTGGTGGCCAGCCACTGGTTGCTGGATCTGCTGGTGCACGTGCCGGACCTGCCGCTGGCGTTTTCCGGCGGTCCGTTCTTCGGCCTGGGCCTGTGGCATTGGCCGCTGCTGGCGCTGGGGCTGGAGCTGGGCGGTTTTCTGCTGGGCGTGGTCGTATACCGCAGCGTCGTCACGCGGCAGCGCGGCGGGCGGCCGTGGGTGTTCGCCGCACTGGCGGCCTTCCTGGTCGCGATCCAGCTCGCCAACACCTTCGGCCCGCCACCGCCGGGCATCGCACCGGTGGCCTGGAGCGGCATGGCGACCTGGCTGCTGGTGGCCTGGGGCTGGTGGGCGGACGGCGGCGCTGTCCGCGAAAGACCCACGGGATCGGACAGAGCCTGATCGACCCCGCGTCGAGCGTCCGTTGCGAAGCCCGCGCGGCACGCGGCAAATCGACACGCGTGTCGTCGCTGCCGGACAGGCCCGGTCGGGGCACTACCATCGGGTGTACGGCCTGGTCCCGACCTTCAAGGCGGGCCTGCATTGCGGCAACGTCACCACCGGGGAAATCGGCGTGATCAAGACGGACATCATCTTCACGGGAGACGTACTCAACACGACGGCCCGGATCGAGGGGCTGTGCAACAGCCTGGGTGTCGACAATCTCGTCTCGGAGCAACTGGCGAGCAGACTGGCGCCCGCCCCCCGGTTCCGGGTCAAGGCGATGGGGCGGCGTGCGCTGCGGGGCAGGGACGAAAGGGCCGATCTTTTCACGCTCGAGCCGGCCTGACGCAATGCCCCATCCGCCCGCAACGCCATGCGCGCAAGACGCGCTGACCTGCCATTACCGCAGCGGCGAGGCCATGCGCAGTCGCAGCGTCGGCAACGTCGTGTTGTCGGGCACGGTCGACATCCCCGCACCACCGGCCCGGCTCACGGCCGACTGGGACCGCGAGATCGCGTCGCAGCTGGCGCTGGAGCCGGGCGACGTCGCCCCCATGCCCCTGGCCCGTGCGCGGGCGCGCTGGCCGCAGTACCGGCAGTGCGTGCAGGCGATGTCCGACTGGCTGCGCGCGTGCGCTCTGCCGGACCTGCTGGCCGCGTGCGACGTGGCGCTGATGGCCTGCCGCGGCGCGGCCTACCACCACGACGCGGTGCAATACGGCGGCGCCGCCTTCTGCAACCTCTTCGTCAGCCAGGACAAGGGACTGGACCTGCATTTCCCGGTCACGGGCCAGCGCATCGCGCTGACCCTCGGTACCGCCGTGGTCTTCGACACCGGCCAGCCGCATGGCGTGATCCGGCGCCACGGCGAGGGTTTCGACGCAGCCGACTTCGCGCCGGACCAGGACTGCAACCTGCTGTTCCTGACCTGGGAGCTGCCGATCGAACATGCCGGCGTCGGCCACGCCTTGCGCATCCGGTACGACACACCGGCGCCGACCGGCCTGCGCCACGCGGACGGCCAGCTCCGGCTCGACGACATCCCGGTCGACGTGTGCCGGGAATCCGGCCGCTGGTGCCGTGCCGCCGAAGGACGGAACTCGTAACGCCGTCGGAGAGTGCGCCTTCGGACGCCTGGAGCGGCGTCTACGGCGCCGGCGATCCTTCTGACGTCAGCGCAATGGCCGTCTTGGTCAGTTCGCCGGCCGTGCGCAGGCCGAGCTTGCGTTTGATGCTGGCCCGATGGGTCTCGATGGTGTGCGCGCTGCGGTTCAGCGTCCGGGCGATCTCGCCGGTCTTCAGCCCGCGGCCGATCAGCCGCAACACTTCCAGCTCGCGGTCACTCAACGCGGTCAGGGGCGTGGTGCCGGTCGGCGTGCCGCCGGACGCCTGCGTGGCCAGCCGTTCCAGCAGCTCTGTGGCGATGGCCTCGCTGAGGTAGATGTTGCCCGCACGCACGCTGCGCAACGCGCTGACGATCTTGCGCGTTGCTTCCTGCTTCATCACATAACCCCGCGCACCCGCGCGCAAGGCGCGCTCGGCATGCAGACGCTCGTCGTGCATCGACAGCACCAGCGACAACACATGCGGGTGATTCGCGCGCGCCGCACGGATCAGGTCCAGGCCGGAGCGGTTGTCCAGCGACAGGTCCACGACCATGATGTCCACATGCCGCTCCGACAGCACGGCCATGGCCTCGTCGACCTCGCCGGCTTCGCCACAGACCTGCAGGTCCGCATCCCGTTCGATGAGCTGGGCGATGCCGTGGCGCAGGATCGGATGGTCGTCGACGAGCAGCACCTGCGAGGGGGGTGGCGGTTGCGCTGTCTGCGTCATGTCAAACCTCGTGTGGTCGCGGGCAGTTCGCTGCGCAACAAGACGCTCACGCGCCAGTCGGTGGCGTGTGCTCCGGCTTGGATTTGTGCGTGGATCAGCTGCGCGCGGTGGCGCATGATCTGCAGGCCGATCCCGGCGCCCTGGTCCTGGTCCTGGTCGCCTGCAGTGTCCGTTGCGCCCCGCACCACCAGCGGGTTCTGCACGCTGAGCCGCAGGCAGTCGCCCTCGCGGTGCAGCCCCACCGTGATAGGCGCTCCTTGCGCATGCTTGGTGGCGTTGTTCACGGCTTCCTGAGCGATCCGGTAGAGATGGATGGCGACATCATGGTCCAGCGGGTCCACCACCTCGGGGCAGACAAGGGTGCAGGGGCGCCGCAGCTGGCGGCGCGTCGACTCGCACAGCTGCGCCAGCGCGGCCATCAGACCGCCTTCGCAGATCTCCACCGGGAACAGGCCGCGGGCCAGCAGCCGGGTCCGCGCCACGGCGTCGCTGACCATGGCCTCCACCTGTTCTGCGTTGCGCTGGGCGGCCGTGGCCCCGGCCGCCTCCAGGTCGCGCGCCAGCAACTCGGCCTGGATCGCCACCGCCGTGAGGTGCTGGCCCAGCCCGTCGTGCAGCTCCTGTCCGAAGCGCTGCTGCTCGCGTTCGCTGACGCGGATCAGTTCGCCTTCCAGGCGCTGGCGCTCCGCCATTTCCGCCTTCAGGGCCGCGTTGGCGCCGGCCAGGGCCTGTGTGCGTTCGGCCACCCGCACTTCGAGCCGACGACGCGCGTGGCGCAGCGCCTCGGCGGCTTCGACGCGGGCGCTGATGTCGACCCCCGAGACGATGGAGTGCGTCATGCGCCCGTCGGCACTGCGCAGCGCCGTAGCTGTCCAGGAGACGGTGATCGGCGGCCCGCCCCGGCGCCGCATGGCGCTGTCGTGGCGCGCGCTGTCGCTCAGTTTCAGCCGCAGCAGCTCGGCGTGGCCACGCACCTTGGCGTGTTCGTCCTCCGGGATCAGGGCTTCCTCGAAGCGGCGGCCCATCAGCTCGGCCGAGGTGAAGCCGGTGCAGCGTTCGAAGCTGCGATTGACGCGCTGGATGCGGCCCGATGCATCCAGCACCACCACGAGTGCACCTTCGGCGTCGAGCACCGCGGTGGCGAAGTCGCGCTCGCGCACCGCCTGGGCACGCGCCAGGTCGCGCTCGCTTTGCGAGGCCGCGAGCAGCAGACCGGTGACGGTGACGACGTTGGCAAAGATCCACCAGCGCAGCAGGCTGCCGGTCTGCCCTCCCTCGGCGAACGGGCCGATGCCGCGCACGGTGCCCCAGATGGCCGCCGTGGTGACCAGCAGCGTGACCAGCGTGGCGCCCCGCAGGCCGAACCGCAGCGCCGCCCACACCGCCAGCGGAAAAAGCGCCAGCGCGGCCGGGAAGTAGCCGGGGCGTGCCAGTGCCGGCGCCAGGGCATCCGAGAACACCAGCGCCGACAACACGCACAACACGGTCAGCAGCAGCAGCGCCTCGGCCTGCTCCAGCCGCGACAGGCGCGGCCAGGGCCGCCACCAGGCCAGCAGCAGCGGCGCCAGCACCACCACGCCGGTGGCATCGCCCATCCACCACTGCAGCCACACGGCCAGGAAATGCCCGGAGGCCACCATGCCGTCCAGCCACAGCGCCCCCGGTCCGATGCAGGCACTGATGGCCGCGCCCGCGGTGCCCAGGAGCAGCAGGGCGACGGCGTCGCGCACCCGCGCGAGGTTCTGGTCGAAGCCGACATGGCGCAGCGCCAGCAGGCACAACACGGTCTGCGCGATGTTGCCGACGGAGATGCCGAGCACGGCGGCGAGCGACGCGCCGGTGCCGGCATTGGCGATCAGGTCGCCCACCACGATGCCGGGCCACAGCCGCGGCCCCCAGCGCAGGCAGACGAACAGGCTGATGCCGGTGGGCGCCCAGATCAGGGTGACGTTGGGCGCGATGCTGGAATACGCCAGCCCGAGCCGCGCCGCCGCACCGTACAGCGCACCGAACAACAGGCACTCCAGCAGCCAGGGTGGCCATGCCGGCAAGTGCCGGGGCAGGCCCGCCACGGCGGCGAGGCGCGTGGCCAGCGGGGGGACCAACATGGCGGCAGGCTCAGGATGCAGTCAAGGAAGCAACAGCATAGCAGCAGGCCTCAGCCGTCCACCAGGAACACGGCATCGACCTCGACCGCCGCGCGCCGCGGCAGGCTGCTGACGCCCACCGCGGTGCGGGCATGTTTGCCCGCATCGTCGAGCAGCGCGACGATCAGGTCGGAGGCACCGTCGACCACCGCCGGCACGAACTCGAACTCGGGCTCGCAGTTGACGAAGCCCCCCAGCCGCAGGCACTGGCGCACGCGGTCCAGGTCGCCCGCGCAGACCAGCTTCAGGCAGGCGATCAGGTTCAGCGCACACAGGCGCGCAGCCTGCTGGCCCGCCTCGACATCGAACTCCCGCCCCAGTTTGCCGACATAAGGCACGGTGCCGTTGTATTCGTTCACCTGGCCGGCCAGGTAGACGGTGGCGCCGGCACGTTGCCAGGGCACGAAGTTGGCGATCGGAGTCGGCGGCATCGGCAATGCCAACCCCAGCGCGGCCAGCCGCTGCTCGATGCGGCTCACGGCTGCGCCCTCACGCTGGGCGTGGTCCCGCCAGGGGGGACGCGAGCGCTCCCTCTGGGCGGCCGGGCGTGGGCGATCATGCCCGCAACCCTTCGACCCATGCCGCCGAGTCGGTCATGAAGCCGTAGAGCAGCTTCACGTTGTATTCGGTGGCCTGCATGCAGTACGCCGGCGAGGTGGTGCCCACGCAGTCGCGCAGCATCAGCACGTCGTAGCCCAGGAAGCTGGCGTCTTCCAGCGTCGTCATCACGCACTGGTCGGCGTTGACGCCGGCGAAGAACAGCGTGCACACGCCCATGTTGCGCAGGATGCTGTCGAGCTCGGTGTCCCAGAAGCCGCTGAAGCGGTGCTTGGTGACGTGAATGTCCTGCCCGTGCGGGTTCAGCTCGTCGACGATCTGCGCACCCCACGACCCCTGCCGCAGGATCTCGGCGCCACCGGGGATCCGCTCGCCCAGGCCCGGGCCTTCGCCGTCATGGGTGTGCGCATGCAGCAGTGACGGGTGGATGTTGAGCAGATCCCGCCGCACGCCCCAGTTCAGCCAGATGACCGGCACGCCCTGGGCGCGCAGCACCGGCACCAGGGCCTGCAGCGGCGCGATCGGTGCGCGGTCGGGGGTGATGTCGATTCCGCGATGGTCCAGGTAACCGCCCCGGGCACAGAAATCGTTCTGCATGTCGACGATCACCAGCGCGCTGCGGTGCGCATCGACCACCACCGATTGCGGCTCCGCAGCCAACGCGATCGGGCGCACGGGCCGCCGGTCGGCGCGCGAGAGGTCGGCCTGCGTGCCGTTGACGCGCCAGCGGTTGGCGGGATGGGAGCCCATCGACTGCATGGTGCCCCCGCCCATCACTTGACCGTCCCGATCACGCCCTTCACGAAGAACTGCATGCTCTCGAGCTGCTCCATCGGCATCGGCACGCCGGCGGCCAGGATGGGTTTGCCGTCCTGCGCCGTCAACGGACCGGCCCAGACCGTGAACGTGTCGCCGACGATCGCCGCCTTCTTCGCCAGGATGGCCTTGCGCGCCGCCTCGGGCACCGCGGGGCCGAAGTTGTCGAGCATCACCGTGCCTTCCTTGAGGTCGCCACGCACATGGGCGGGTTTCCAGGTGCCGGCTTCGATCTCCTTGACCAGCTTGAGCATGGTCGGGCCCCAGTTCCACGAGGCGCCTGTCAGCACCGCCTTGGGTGCCAGTTTC
>JBFIDI010000179.1:0-10218 GCA_041581405.1 Burkholderiaceae bacterium | reverse complement strand
GCCGGCCAAGGAGATCGCGCAGGCCGGTTCCGTCATCGGGCGCGAATTCACCGAAGACCAGCTTACGCAGTTGGGTGCCCAGGCACCCGCTACCGTCGGCGCGGGCCTGGCGGCGCTGCAGCAGGCAGGTCTGGTATTCCGGCAGGCCGACGGCGCGGCCACGCGTTATTCGTTCAAGCATGCGCTGGTGCAGGACGCCGCCTACCAGAGCCTGCTGCAGGCCCGGCGCAAGGACCTGCACCTGCAGACTGCCCGGATGTTCCTGGCGCAGTCGGCACTGCCGGAAATCGTGGCCCACCATTTCGAGCAGGCTGGCGATGCCTTTGAGGCGGTGACGCACTGGGGCGAGGCGGCACGCCGCGCGGCCGCGCAGGGCGCGCATGTGGAGGCTTTGAGCCATCTGACCCACGCGTTGGTTTTGCTGGACAGCCTGCCGGCGGACCCGGTGCACAGCCCGCTCGCCTGCGACCTCTTGCTGCAACGCGCGGGCAGCATGCGCGTGCTCGACCGCGTCGACGAGGCGTTCGAGGTCCTGTCCCGGGCCGAGTCGCTTGCCCTCGCGTGCGGCGATGCGCGGCGTCAGGCCGACATCTGTTTCCTGCGTGGCAATCTCTACTTCCCGAGCGGGAACTTCGACGGCTGCCTGGAGCAGCATGCGCGCTCGCGCGAGCTGGCCCGCAGCGTCGGCGATCCCGAACGCGAGGCGCGGGCGCTGAGTGGGCTGGGCGACGCGTCCTATTTGCGTGGAGCGATGATCACGGCGCATGGCCACTTCGACCGTTGCGTCGAACTCAGCCAGCAGCAGGAGTTGCCAAACATCGTCGCCGCCAACCTGATGATGCGGGGGCTCACGCGCATGTTCCAGAACAGATTCGTTGAAGGACTCGCCGATGCGCAGGCCAGCGCGCGGCTGGCCGGGGAGATCGGCGCACTGCGCGCAGCGGTGGTCGCGGACAACTCGCTTCACAACATCCTCGTCGACATGGGCCGTTGGGACGATGTACTGGAGTCGGCCGAACGCCTGAAAGCGCTGGCCGAGGCGACCGGCGCACGACGCTTCATGTGCGTCTATTTCGTAACGGTGGGTCTGCTCAGCATGCGTGCTGGTGACCGGCGCCGCGCGCAGAAGCTGGTCCAGGAGGGCTACGCGACCTGCGAGGAGGCAGGTGTGGCGTTCCAGGGCGCATGGACACTCGGCACACTGGCACTGGTTGCTGAGGACGAAAACGTTCGCGCCGACGCCTTGTGCAGAGGCCAGGCGCTGCTGGACCGCGGCAGCGTCAGCCATAACCACTTCTACTTCTACCGGGAAGCGATGGAGGTGTCTGCGTTACACGGGCGTTGGAGCGATGTGGAACTGTATGCCGGGCGTTTGCAGACGTACACGCGCAGCGAACCCCTTCCATGGTCCGACCTGCTCATTGCGCGCGGCCAGGCGCTGGCCCGCTTCGGCCGTGATCAGCAGGACGCCGCTGCGCGCAGCGAACTGTTGCGCGTGCACGCAGAGGCGTCACGGGTCGGCTTTTACTCGGCGCGGCTGCCGTCGGATGTCGAAGCAGCCCTCGGGCTTTAAGCAGGCTCCCGTGTGATCCGCAGGGCGCGCACGATTGGATACTGCAAAGGAGCAAGGGCGCCAAGCACGATCGCTCTTTTCAGAATCAAGCAGCGATCACGACACGACCTGGTAATACAGGTTCTGTGGATGTTTCGCCTGCGCAAAAAACACCCAGCGCTCGGCAATCAGCCCGGGCGCCTGCACCAGCACCGCCAGCACCCAGGGCCAGGCGGCATCGCTGGACAGGCCCCAGGCCATCAAGATGGCCGGGACGGCGAATGCCAGCAGTTGCAGGCCGATCCGGGCGTTGCGCACGGCTGCCTGCGAGGCGCCATGAAAGAACTCTCGGGTGTTGAACGCGCCGGCCGACATGCCCATGGACTTCTGCACCAGCTTGGGCGACTGGATGCCGGTGGCCGATTGCAGCGTCGAGCGGTGGCGGATGCCGGCATTGCGACGCAGTGATGCCAGGCGTGCGATCCAGGCGGCCAGTGTGAGCGCCAGCGCCGACATACCGGTGGCGGCGACCATCTCGTTGCTCCCGGCCAGCGCTGCCAGCGCACAGGCCAGCAGCAGGCCGGAGGCCAGGCCGATCAGCGTGAAGTTGACGATGGTCAGCGGATGCGCCCATTCCTCGATGAAACGCAGGCAGGCGTAGATCATCGCGGTGCAGTACCACAAGGCCATTGCGCCGACGATGGCCAGCACCGGCAACAGTCCGGTCCAGGCTGCGGCCGACCCGGCCCATGCCGTCAGCGTCCACACGCCGACCAGCGCAATGAAGGCCGGCAACAGGATGACTTCGCGCGACATCCAGGAGGTGCGCCACATCGCCACCGCGCGCCAGGCGCGCATCTTCTGGCCGAGGTGCAGGAAGGATGCGGCCAGTCCGGCCAGCAGCAGTACTTCGGCGACCGACAACGCCAACAGCAGGAAGTCCGGCGCCATCGGCACGCCGAGCAGGCTGGCCAGGGCCAGCGCGACAACCAGGCCCTGGGCGGTGCCGGCCAGCGTGGTGAAGAACAGGATCGAGAAGGCGGGATGCATGCTGTCGTCTCGCTCTCTGTCAATGCTTGGTGACCGGCGGCGTCTTGTGGCGCGGCAGGTATTGGTTGGCGGGCTGGGTCTCCCACTCGGGCATCAGCGCATAACCGCCGCGTTCGCGGATCGCCTTGGAGACCTCGGACTCCGGGTCCTTGACGTCGCCGAACAGGCGCGCGCCGGTCGGGCAGGCCTTGACGCAGGCGGGCTTGCGGTCTTCCTTGGGCAGATGCTCGTCGTAGATGCGGTCCACGCACAAGGTGCACTTGGTCATGACCTGGCGTTCCTCGTCGAGTTCGCGCGCGCCGTAGGGGCAGGCCCAGGCGCAATATTTGCAGCCGATGCACTTGTCGTAGTCGACCAGCACGATGCCGTCTTCCTTGCGCTTGTAGCTGGCACCGGTGGGGCAGACCGGCACGCATGGCGGGTCTTCGCAGTGCAGGCAACTCTTGGGGAAGTGGATGGTCTCGGTGCCCGGGTAGCTGCCGGCTTCGTAGGTCTGCACCCGGTTGAAAAAGGTGCCGGTGGGGTCGGCGCCGTACGGCGCTTCGTCGGCCAGCGGGCCGGCCGAGCCCGAGGTGTTCCACTGCTTGCACGAGGTCACGCAGGCATGGCAGCCGACACAGACGTTGAGGTCGATCACCAGTGCCAGCTGCTTGGCCAGCGTCTCGCCGGGCAAGGCGCGCACGCGCGTGGCATCGGCCATGGGGGCGGGCGCCGTGGCGGTGCTGCCGGCCGGTGCCTGCGCGACCGCGTTGGTGCTGAGAATGTCCTTGAGCCAGCCGATCATGATTTCTTGCGTCCTGCGAAATAGGTCATCACCCGTGCGGCCTTGCCGAGCACGCCGGGGGCGGCGGGCATGGACGCGAACTGCGGGAAGGATTCCTGCGCTTCCTCGGGCGCGGCGGGGCGGATGCGCACCCGCACGTCGTACCAGCCGGCCTGTCCGGTGATCGGGTCCGAGTTGCTGATCGTCGTGGCACCCTTGGCGCCCTTGAACGGCAGTTCTTCCGAGATCAGGTGGTTCAGCAGGAAACCCTTGCGCGCCTCGTCGGCGCCGGGCGCGAGTTGCCAGGCCCCGTCGGCCTTGCCGATGGCGTTCCAGGTCCAGACCGTGCCGGGCTCGACCGCCTCGCTGTAGCGAATCATGCAGCGCACCTTGCCCCACTGGCTCTCGACCCAGCACCAGCCGCCATCGAGGATGCCGGCGGCCTGTGCCGTCTTCGGGTTCACGTGCAGGTAGTTGTGGCTGTGGATCTGGCGCAACCAGGCGTTCTGCGAATCCCAGGAGTGGTACATCGCCATCGGCCGCTGTGTGATCGCGTTGAGCGGGTAGGCTTCGAGGTCGGTTGCCGCCTCCTCGAGCGGCGCGTACCAGAACGGCAGTGGATCGAAGTAGGTGGAGATGCGCTCGCGCAGTTCGTCCGGCGGCTGGCGACCCGTGGTCTTGCCTTGCGCGGCCAGGCGGAAGAACTGCAACGTGTCGGAATACAGCGCCAGCTGGATCGGGTCGTTGCGCTGGCGCCAGCTCTTGTCCTTGGCGAAGTCCAGGTACTCGCGGTTCCAGTTGCGCATGTAGTGCATGGTCTCGGGCAGGTGCATCTGGAACACGCAGTTGTTCTTCTCGTACGCTTCCCACTGCTTTGGATTCGGTTCGCCCTTGAGATGGCTTTGCCCGTCCTTGCCGCGCCAGCCCATCAGGAAACCGACGCCGGGCGCGGGCTGGAAGTTGACGATGAAGTCGGTGTAGCCGCTGAACTTGCGCCCGCCCTCGGGCGTCGTGAAGGCCGGAAACTTCAGCCGGCCGGCCAGCTCGATCAGCACCTCCTGGAATGGCTTGCACTCACCCAGCGGCTGGACCACCGGAATACGCACCGAGTCGACCGGGCCGTCGAACTCGGAGATCGGCCGGTCCAGCATGCCCATCACGTCGTGGCGTTCCAGGTAGGTGGTGTCGGGCAGCACCAGGTCGGCGAAGGCCACGGTCTCGCTCTGGAATGCGTCGCAGACCACGATGAACGGGATCATGTATTCGCCGGCATCGTCCTTGCGGTTGAGCATCTCGCGCACGTTGGATGTGTTCATCGTGCTGTTCCAGGCCATGTTGGCCATGAACATCATCAAGGTGTCGACGCGATACGGGTCGCCCTTGACCGCATTGGTGATGACGTTGTGCATCATGCCGTGCGCCGACAGCGGATGTTCCCACGAATACGCATGGTCGATGCGGATCGGCGAGCCGTCCGGGTGGATCGCCAGCTCGTCCGGATGCGCGGGGAAACCGAGTGGCGCCGCATTCAGCGGCGTGTTCGGCTGGATCATGCCCGGGTCGTTGAAGGCCCGGTAGTTCGGCACGATATGGCGCGGGTAGGGCGCCTTGTGGCGGAAACCGCCGGGCGCGTCGATGGTGCCCAGCACGCTCATCAGGATGGCCAGCGCGCGCACGGTCTGGAAGCCGTTCGAATGCGCGGCCAGGCCGCGCATCGCATGGAAGGCCACCGGCCGCGCCTGCGTGTTCGGATGTTGCTTGCCCCAGGCATCGGTCCACGGGATCGGCAGCGTGAAGGCCTGCTCGAATGCGGCGTGGCCCATCTCGGCCGCCAGCTGGCGAATACGTTCGGCCGGGATGCCGGTGATCTGCTCCGCCCATTCGGGCGTGTTGCCGGCGACCCGGTCGCGCAGCAGCTGGAACGACGGCGCCACCCGGGTGCCGTCGGCCAGCGTGTAGAAACCCTCGATCGCCGGGTCGCATCCGTCGGCGATGCCTTCGGGGTAGGCATTGAGCACCCGGCCCGAAGCCGTGTCCCAGACCAGCTTGTTGTGCGGATGGCGGCCGTCGCCGGGCGGTCCCTTCTCGGGATTCGGGTCGAAGGCGAACAGGCCTTCGCGTTCGCCTTCGTCGAGCACCACCAGTTGCGGCGCGTTGGTGAAGCGCTTGAGAAACGCGTGGTCGATGTTGTCGGTGCGGATCAGCTCGTGCAAGAGCGCCATGAACAAGGCGCCGTCGGTGCCGGGCTTGATCGGGATCCATTCGTCGGCGATCGCCGAATAACCGGTGCGCACCGGGTTGATCGAGATGAATCGCCCGCCGTCGCGCTTGAATTTCGAGATCGCGACCTTCATCGGATTGCTGTGATGGTCCTCGGCGGTGCCGATCATCACGAACAGTTTGGCGCGGTCCAGGTCGGGGCCGCCGAATTCCCAGAAACTGCCACCGACGGTATAGATCATGCCGGCGGCCATGTTGACCGAACAGAAGCCGCCGTGGGCCGCATAGTTGGGCGTGCCGAACTGGCGCGCGAACAGGCCGGTCAGCGCCTGCATCTGGTCGCGGCCGGTGAACAGCGCGAATTTCTTCGGGCCGCTCGCGCGGATCTTGCCCAGCCGTTCGGTCAGGATCTCGTAGGTGCGTTCCCAGCTGATCGGCTCGAACGCGCCGGCGCCGCGTTCGCTGCCCGGCTTGCGCAGCAGCGGCTGGGTCAAGCGGGCCGGCGAGACCTGCTTCATGATGCCCGACGAGCCCTTGGCGCAGATCACGCCCTTGTTCAGCGGGTGTTCCGGGTTGCCGTCGATGTAGCGTACCTCGGGGCCATTGTCGCCCTCGCGCAGGTGCACCCGGATGCCGCAGCGGCAGGCACACATGTAGCAGGTCGTGCATTTGACCTGCGTCTCCGACGCCGGCGGGCGTGCCAGGGGGTCGTGCACCGGTTCGTCGGACAAGAGCTTGAACATGGTCGTGGGGTCTCCCGGTGGCTGGTTTGCGACGCGTCGCGCCGATCCGCTGCGTTGCGCGGCCTCGTGATGGTAACCAGCGCAGCTGAAACGGAAAAACAGATAATCCGACTCATGATGATCGACAAAACCGATCAACGCCTGCGCCTGACCCTGCGTCAGCTCGAGGTGTTCGTCGCCACCGCCCATGCCGGATCGACCCGGGCCGCGGCCGGCCGCATCGCGCGTTCGCAGTCGGCCGCCAGCGCGGCGCTGGCCGAACTCGAGGCGGCGCTGGGCAGCCAGCTGTTCGACCGCGTCGGGCGGCGTCTGCTGCTCAACGAGAACGGCCAGGCCTTGTTGCCGCGCGCGCATGCCTTGCTCGGGCAGGCGGCCGAACTCGAGGGCCTGTTCGGCGGCGAGCCGGCGGCCCCGCTGCACGTGGCCGCCAGTTTCACGATCGGCGAGTACCTGTTGCCGGATCTCGTCGCGAGCTGGACCCGCGAACAGCCGCAAAGCCGCATCCGGCTGCGTATCGCCAATACCAGCGAAGTGGTGGCGGCGGTGGCCGGCTTCGAGGTCGACGTCGGTTTCATCGAGGGCCTGCAGACGCATCCGGATCTCGTCGTGCGGCCATGGCTGCGCGACGAACTGGTCATCGTCGCGGCGCCGCAGCACCGCCTGGCGGGCGCGCGCGCCGTGTCGGCGCGGCAACTGTCGGCGGCGACCTGGATCCTGCGCGAACACGGCTCGGGTACGCGCCAGGCCACCGACAGCTGGTTGCTCGAACACCTGGACCGGCAGCAGATCGGCTTCGAGCTGGGCAGCACCGAAGCCATCAAGCGCCTGGTGGCGGCCGGCGCCGGACTGGGCTGCCTGTCGCGCCATGCCGTGGCGCAGGCACTCGATGCGGGATGGCTGGTGGAGTTGCGGACCCGCTTGCCCAGTGCGGAACGGCGGCTGGCGGTGGCCGTGCACCGTGACAAGGTGCTGGGCCGTGCCACGCAGGCCTTCATCGGACATTGCATGCAGGGTGCGCCCGCGGCAGGGGCCGGCGGGCGCGGCTGACTGCGTGCCGGCGGTCGGCGCCGTGCGCCAGGCCGGCTGCGAGCGCGACCGACTTCGACCCCCGTAATTACCCTAGTTGTATCGAAATGCCTGAAATCTAGAATGATCAAACGTTTGATCAAGCAGGAGATTCGATCTTGAGCGCCTTTGACGACTATCAATCCAAGTACCGGCACGTGAAGATGGAGCGCCACGACGGCATTCTGCAAATCCTCCTGCATACCGACGGAGGCCCGCTGCAATGGGGCCCCAGCAGCCAGAGGGAGTTGGTCCAGGCGTTCACCGACATCGGTGCCGATCGGGACAACCGCATCGTCATCATGTCGGGCGTGGGTGATCAGTTCATCGGCCCCAAGGCCGAGCCCGGTCGATCCTTCTACAAGGAGGTTCAGGACCATATCACCGCGGATCTGCTGGACCGTACGCATTGGAATGCGAAGCGCCTGATGACGCGCATGCTCGACATCGAGGTGCCCATCATCGCGGTCGTCAACGGTCCCGCCACGCGGCATTCCGAACTGGCGCTGATGTGCGACATCGTGCTCGCCGCGGATGAAGCCACGTTCGAGGACACGGCCCATTTCCAGATCGCCAGCCAGGTTCCGGGCGACGGCGTCAACATCGTCTACACCCTGTTGCTCGGCTTGAACCGGGCCCGGTATTTCATGTTGATGGGTGAGGTCATCGATGCCAAGCGGGCCCAGGAACTGGGTCTGGTTGCGGAGGTGATGCCGCGCGACGCGCTGTTGCCGCGGGCGTGGGAGATCGCGCGACAACTCGCCACCAAAAACGACCTTTTGTTGCGCTACACGCGGATCGTGCTGACGCAACCGCTCAGGAACTGGATGGAGAGGGACGTCACGTATCACCTCGGCATGGAGGCGCTCGCCAAGCTCGACAAGGAGGACGTCCATCCCGACGAGACCGAGATCACGGATGCGCCGCCCGCCCCGGCGCGGGCCCAGCCCTAGTTCACATTGCCAACCGAAGGGGAACCTCCATGCTGAAACGTCTTTCTCAATCTGCCGGCTCCGTGCGTCGATGGGGGACCGTCCTGGCCATCGGGCTCGGCTGCATGGTGTCGGGCCATGCGCAGACCGATACGTTCCCGAACCAGCGCATCAACATCGTCGTGGGTTTCCCGCCGGGCGGCGGCGTGGATATCGTCGCCCGCCTGATCGCCGAAAAGTTGTCGCCGCTGCTCAAGCAACCGGTCGTGGTGGAGAACCGGCCGGGAGCCAGCTCCGGGATCGCCGCACGCCATGTGGCGCAGGCGAAGCCGGACGGCTATACCCTGTTCCTGACCTCCAACTCGGTCGTGGCCAATCAGCTGATCAACAAGGATGCCGGCTACGACGTGGAACAGGATCTCGCGTCCGTCGGTAAATACGTGGCCCAGGCGAACATCTTCGTTGCCCACCCGTCGACGACCGGCAACAGCGTTGCGAGTGTGATCGCGCAGTCGAAAGGCGCCGACGTGACCTTTGCCAGCCCGGGCATCGGATCCATTCCGCATCTCGCCGCCGAACAGCTGTTCAACGTGATCGGGGGAGGGAAGATCCGCCACATCCCGTATCCGGGTGCGGCTCCGGCACTCACGGCGACGGCGGGCAACCAGGTGCCTTATGCCATGGTCACCGCGCCTCCGGCGGTCAACCTGATCAAGAGCGGCCGGCTCAAGGGCATTGCCGTCGCATCCGCCAAGCGCATGCCGGCCCTGCCCGACGTTCCCACGATGATCGAATCCGGCTACCCGGGATTTGTCGTGGACACATGGGCCGCCGTGTTTGCACCCCGCAGCACGCCGGCCAAGGTGATCGACACCTTGCACCACGCGATTGCCAGCACCTTGTCCGAGCCCGATGTCCGGTCCAAGCTGATGGATCTCGGTTTCGAGGTGGACATCATTGCCGGTCCGGCGTTCCAGCACGAGTTGTCGGCCGAGGTCAAGAGCTGGAAATCGCTGCTGACCAAGATCGAACTGAAGTAGGCATGCGGGGTTCACCCGCATTTGGCGGTCGAGCCACGGTCGAGCAGTTCGACCGGCAATGCCAGGTTCAAACGTTGATGCGACTTGTCGCCTGACTCGAGCTGGTCGATCAGGTACTGCGCCGCGATCTCGCCCAGCCGGGTGACCGGAGGGCAGATGCTGGTGATGTCGGGCGATCGCGATACGCTGTAGCCGACGATCGACACGTCGGCAGGCCAGCGAATCCCTGCCGTTCCGAACGCCGCGATGGCGCCTTGCGACGTGATCGTGCTCAGGCAGAAGACGCCGGTGATCCGTCCGGCTCGGATCTCGGGCACGAGTTCGGCCACCGCGGCGCGCGCCTGTTCATGTCCCATCAGGTCGGATCGAACGACGACGTCCGGGGCATGGATGCCGTGGGCCTGCAGCGTATCGAAGAAGCCCCTGGCCCGGCGCCGCATGTTGTCGATGTTCAGGTCCCCCACCAGCAGCAACAGACGCCGGTGACCCAGGCTGGCGAGGTGCTCGGCACCCAGGGCGCCCATCTGGTGGTCATCCGGGCCGACCCATGGGTCCGAACCGATCTCGCGACGCCGATTGATGAGCACGAACGGGAGCTTGTGCGAATGCAACCAGTCGATCGTTTCGTCGTTGTGCTTGGCGCTGGCGATCAACAGACCGTCGACGTGTCCTTCGGACAGCTGCGTGACCAGTGACCGGAAGCGGTCGGCGTCATCATCCGTATTGCCCAGAATGACGCTGTACGCCCTCGCATGTGCTGCCGACTCGACACCGCGGAACATCACCGCATGGAACGGATTGGTGATGTCGGGGACCAGCATGGCCAGGATGTGGGACCTGCGTGCGCGCAGCG
>JBFIDI010000178.1:0-10271 GCA_041581405.1 Burkholderiaceae bacterium | reverse complement strand
GATCGAAGACCAGTTCGAAGGCATGGTGCGCGAGATCGAGCGCCGCGCCGGCCGCCTGCCCGCCGCGGCGCCCGCCGACCGGCGGCTGGCGCGTTGACGACGGTCATGGCGCCCGCAACCGCCCGATCGACGCAGCCATGTCCTGGTTGACGCGCACACCCGGCCCGGTTCGCGGCCAAGGGCTGCGCCGGACCCTGGCCATCGTGCTCGTGCTGTCATGCACTGCTTGCGCCCTGCCGCCGCCGGCGCCCGGGCCCGCGGGGCCGGCGCCAGGCGCCAGCGTCGCCGATACCTGCGCGCACTGGTATCTGCGGCTCGACGATGCGATCGAACACGCGGGTGTGCGCGATGCCGCCGCCGCACCGGTGCCCGGCCATCCGTTTCTGCGGGTCGACCGCTTCCATGCGTCGCTGCGCGACCACCTGCCGCACCCGGCCGATGCGCCGACCGCCGCAGCGGTGCGCGCTGCGCTGCTGGAGCGCCTGCTGGCGCTGGACCTGCAGGCGCGCCGACACGAGATCGCCAATCTGCCGCAGCAGGCCCGGGACGATTTGGCCACCCTGGCGCAACGACCTGCGGCCGCCGACGATCTGCTGCAACACACCCGCGCCTGTGGCCAGGTGCTGGTGCAGGCGGCGCTGGCACGCGCGGCGCGGACCCATGCGCTGCTGCAGGACCTGTCGGTCGCGCCCGACTATGAATCCGCGTACCGGTTCCTGGGCCTGTATCCCCTCACCCGCATCCCGTTCCTGCACGGCGTACGCAGGTTCGAGGACTCGATACGCAACGCTTTCCGGCAGGACCCGCCACCCGACGCCGATGCACCGCAGCAGTGGCTGGTGCCGCCGTGGCGTCCGGCGCCGGAGCAGGTCACGCGCGAGCGCCTGCGCGCCATGCTGCAACCGGCCGCGGACGACCCGCTGGGCATTCCGGCGCCGACACCGGCGCAGCAGGACATCCTGTTCGCGCATTTCGCGCCCGCGTTCGTCTTGGGCATCCGCAGCGACGACGACCGTACCGGCGCCCTGCACTGGCCCGCGCAGCCGCCACGCGGCACACCGCGGCCCGACATCGCCCGGCCGGTGGTCTATCGCCAGCTCGCCTGGACGCGCCACGGCCAGGCCAGCCTGCTGCAACTGGTCTACACGATCTGGTTCGGCGCACGCACACCGACGTCGTGGCCGATCGACCTGCTGGCCGGCCGGCTCGACGGACTGGTCTGGCGCGTGACGCTGTCGTCCGACGGCGTGCCGCTGATGTACGACAGCATCCATCCGTGCGGCTGCTACCACCAGTTCTTTCCGCCGTCCTGGGTCCGGCCACGCCCCGCCCCCGATCCGCACGCCGAGTGGGCCTTCAGCCCGGCGCCCGCGCCCGACACGGCGCCGGGTCAATACCTGGTCCTGCGCGTGGCGCCGGTGACGCATTACCTGACCCGCCTGCAGGCCCGCGCACCGTCGTCCGACGGCACGCCCTACGCCTGGCAGGACTACGACCGCCTGCGCTCCCTGCCCACGCCCGAAGGTGCGCATCGCAGCGTGTTCGATGCCCGGGGCTTCATACCGGGGACCGACCGCGCCGAAGCCTGGTTGTTCTGGCCCATGGGTATCGCGCGCGCCGGAACCATGCGCCAGTGGGGCCGGCATGCCACGGCCTTCGTGGGCCGCCGTCATTTCGACGATGCCCGACTGATCGACGAGCGCTTCGTGCTCGACGCCCCGCCGCGCGACGACTGATGCCGGCGTTGCGCCCGGCGCAGCCTGCCCTAGGACACCGCCCGGGGTAGCGGCCCCTGCAGCAGGGACTCGAACGCGTCGATCGGCACCGGGCGCGCAAACAGGTAACCCTGGAAGGTCTCGCAGCCCATGGCCAGCAGGAACTGGAGTTGCCCGTCGGTCTCGACGCCCTCGGCGATGACCGCCAGGCCCAGGCTTGCGCCCAGCGCCACGATGGTGCGCGCGATCGCGGCATCGTTGGGGTCCACCAGCAGGTCCCGCACGAAGGACTGGTCGATCTTCAGGTGCGCCAGCGGCAGCAGCTTGAGGTAACTCAGCGACGAATAACCGGTGCCGAAATCGTCCAGCGAGAACGCCACGCCGCGCGCGCGCAGCGCCGTCATCTTCTGGATCACGTCGTCGATGTTGTCGGCCAGCAGGCTTTCGGTCAGCTCCAGCTTCAGGGATTCCGGATTCGCTCCGTTGCGCTTGAGCGCGGCCTCGACCTGGAGCACGAAATCCGGCTCCATGAACTGGTGCGCACTGACATTCACCGCCAGGCTGAGGTGACGCGTCGCCTCGCTGGCGCCCCACTTCGCCAACTGCGCGCACGCGGTGTCGAGCACCCACAGGCCCAGCGGCACGACCAGCCGCGTCGCCTCGGCGATCGGAATGAACTGCCCGGGCGGGATCGGCCCGCGGACCGGGTGATTCCAGCGCACCAGCGCCTCGGCGCCGGTGACCAGCCCGTTGCTGCCGACCACGGGCTGGTAATGCAGCATGAACTGCCGATGTTCGAGCGCGGCGCGCAGGTCCGACTCCATCGCCGCGCGGGCATCGACCGCCGCCTGCATGCCCTCGTCGAACATGCGCAGCGTGTTGCGGCCCGCCGCCTTGGCCTGGTACATGGCCAGGTCGGCCTGCTTGAGCAGATCCTCGACGCTCTGGCCATCGTGCCCGAACAGCGTGATGCCGATACTGGGCGTGCTGCGGTGTTCGCGCCCCGCCAGCATGAACGCCGGCGCAAACGCATCGAGTATCTTGTGCCCGACGTGTTCCGCGTCGGCGGCGGCGTCCATGGCCTTGGGACTGAGGCCTTGCAGCATGACGACGAATTCGTCGCCGCCCAGCCGCGCCACCGTGTCGGCACCACGCACGCAGGTCAGCAGCCGCTGCGCCACCTGCAGCAGCAGCTGGTCACCGGTCTCATGGCCCAGGGTGTCGTTGAGCGTCTTGAAGTTGTCCAGGTCGATGAACAGCAGCGCCGCATGCTGCAGGCTGCGCGCATGGGTCACCAGGGCCTGCTTGAGCTGCTCGATCAGCAGGCGGCGGTTGGGAAGGTTGGTCAGGGCGTCGTAGAACGCCAATGCGTTGATCTGGTCCTGCGCCGCCTTCTCGGCCGTGATGTCGCGACCGATGCCCCGGTAACCGCGAAACTCGCCCTGTGCATCGAAGATCGGCATGCCGCTGACCGACGCCCAGCGGTAGGTCCCGTCGGGTTTCTCGAACTTCATCTGCAGGTCGCGGAATTCCCGGTGCGCGCGCAAGTCGTTGCGATGCTGCTCCCATTGCGACTGCGTCAGCTGGGTCTCGCCCATCTCCCAGCGCGTCTTGCCCAGGTAGCTCGCGCCGAGGAAATGCTGGCTGGCCGACTCGGTCCAGTCGGTCTGTTCACCCTTGACCCGCACGAAACGAAACTCCTCGTCCTGCTCCCAGTACCAGTCCGAGGACAGGCTGGTCAAGGCACGGAAGCGGGCCTCGTTCTCGCGCAGCTTCTCCTCGGCCTGCTTGCGCGCCGTGATGTCCATGCAACTGACCTGTACCGCGGGCTCGCCGTTCAGGCGGACCAGGCAGGCCTGGGCCTGGACATCCACCACGGAGCCGTCCATGCGCAGGTAGCGCCATTCCTGCATCGGGAAATCGACGGTGTCCTGCTGCCCCTGCTGGGCCTGCAGGGCCTGCTGCGCGCGCTGCGTGAGCAGCGCATGGTCCTGGGGATGGAGAAAATCCGTGATCGGGCGCCCCAGCAGGCTGGCCGCGTCGGGCGCGCCCAGCAGCCGCACCGCGGCCGGATTGACGAACACCAGCCGGTGCTGCTGGTGCACCAGCACGCCGATCGGCGACGCATCGACCAGGGCCCGGTACCGCTCCTCGCTTTCGACCAGCACCTGCTGCAGGCGATATTGCTCGCTGACGTCGCTGAACACCAGCACCACGCCGAGCATGTGCCCCGCCGCATCGCGGATCGGAGCCGCGCTGTCCGCGATGTGGCGCTCCGATCCGTCGCGGCTCAACAAGGAGGTGTGGTTGGCCAGGCCCACGACCTGGCCGGTCTCGAGCACGCGACGCACCGGATCGACCGGCTCCTCGCGCGTGACCGCGTGCACGATGCGGAACACCTCCGTCAGCGGTCGGCCCAGCGCCTCGTTGGCCGGCCAGCCGGTCATGCGTTCCGCCACCGGGTTCATGCGGGTGATACGTCCCTGCACGTCCGTCGCCATCACCGCATCGCCGATCGACTGCAGCGTGATCGCCAGGTTCTCCTGGCTGGCGCGCAGCGACAGTTCGGCCAGCTTGCGCTCGGTGACGTCCTGGACGATGGACAAGGTGCCGACGATCTGTCCGCGCGTATCGCGGAACGGCAGGTACCGCGCCGTGGTCCAGACCGGCGGGTCGCGACCGATCATCGGAACGTCGGCGCGGATGACCTCCTCGCCCTGCAGCGCCCGCCGGATCGCGTCGAGCACATCGTCGCGACGCGCCAGGGCCTGCTCGGGAAAACTGTCGACGAGCGAGCGGCCCAGCATGGACTCGCGGCTCAGGCCGCGTATCGCCTCCATGGCGGGGTTCCACTCCAGGCAGATACCTTGCGCGTCCATCACGTTCAGGCCCAGCGGCAGGCTGTCGATGATCTGGCGCGAAAAGTTGAATGCCTCGCGCAGGTCGCGTTGTGCCGCCACCTGCGCCGTGACGTCGCTGAACACCAGCACCACGCCGACGATGTCGCCCGACCGGCCCCGGATCGGTGCGGCGCTGTCGGCGATGTGGTAACGCGTGCCGTCGCGCGACACCAGTTCGGTGCCGTTGGCCAGTCCCACGATCTCGCCGGTGCGCAGCACCCGCTCGACCGGATCGGGTGCCGCAGCGCCCTCCGCACCGGAGATCCGGAACACCCGGGCCAGTGGCAATCCGTTGGCCTGTTCGCGCGTCCAGCCGGTCAGCCGTTCGGCGGCCGGATTCATGCGGATGACCCGGCCGGCCAGGTCGGTGGCGATCACGGCGTCGCCGATCGACTGCAGCGTGATCGACAGGTTCTCCTCGTTCTCGCGCAGGGCCGCCTCCGCCACCTGGCGTGCCTGCAGCATCTGGTTGAACGCGTTTCCGAGTTCGGCCACGTCCGGCGGCGCGTCGGGGGTCGCGACACGCGCGGCGATGTCGCCCGCCGCGATACGCGAACTGGTGGCCGCCATCGCCTCGAGCGGCTCCACGATGCGGCGCGACAGGCGCCAGGCCAGCGCCAGCGCCAGGACCAGCAGCGCAATGCTGGCGAGCACGCTGCTTTGCAGCGCCGTGTCGGCCGCGGAGAAGACCTCGTCGCGCGGCAGGCCCGCAAACACCAGCCAGCCCGTGTTCGGTATGCGCCGGTAGGCGAAGACCCGGTCCACACCGGTCTGGTCCTGCAGCTCGAACACCCCGACCCGATGGGACTCGACCGCGTCGCGCACGGCGGCCAGCTGCTCGGCCACCGAGCGGCCGAGGAAGCTGCGCAGATCCATCGAGCGCAGGATGATCTGCGACTGGCGATCGAGCACCGTCACCAGCAGGCCTTCGGGCACGTCCTTCATGATCTGCTGGTTGAGCATGATCAGGTCCAGCGGCAACGCGACCAGGCCCCGCGCCTGGCCATCGTCGTCACGGACCGGCATCGTCAGCACCGACACCCAGCGCTTGGCCTTGGGCGCGACAAAGGCGTTGCCGGCGGAAAAGCCGTCCTGCTGCAGCGCCTCGGAGAACCACGGGAACTGCACCAGCTCCTCGCGCCCCGGCGGTTCGGACAGGTAGGTGCAGACCGGGTTGCCCTGCAGGTCGCGCGTGCCGATGGTGACGAACTCCGGATTCAGCCGCGCGAAGCTGTTGATCAGCGGATCGCACTGGCCGGGAGACATGGCCTTGACCCGCGGTTGCGACGCGATGAGGGTCAGCGTGTTGGCATAGTCTCCCAGCTGGTAGGACAGGCGGGCGGCCACGTTGTCGGCCGCCTGGCGTACCTGGTCGATCGCCAACCGCCGGTCGCGCTCGCGTTCCTCCACCAGGTGCCACAGGATCGCGACGAACATCGGCAGCAGGACCACCAGCACCAGGACGGTCAACTGCAGCCGGATCGATCCGCGCCCCAGACTCCAGGGCGCGCGGGGTGGGGGCGCGGCAGGCGTGAGCATCAACGCGACAGCCCGCTCAGCGCAGGAACGCCACAACCGGCCAAACGCCGGGCCCGCCTGCCAGGCGCCACGCAGAATCCATAGATGCACACTCCCGGTTCTTCAGACGATTCCTATCGGCGGGATCGGGACTTCCGGGAGTCGAACCGTCCAATCAGGATGACGAGGCCACGGCACCCTGCCATGGACCTGCCGGCTATTGATGCCCGTCTGCAAGCGGGCAAATCTTATCATCGGCCCCTGGCGCCGGACCTGAATAGGGGCAAACACCAGTAGCGGGCCGGCGCCTTGCGCGCAGGCGCTGTGCCGGCGACCGGACCGTGCCCGATGCCGGCCCTGGCCTGGCGTGCAACGGCCGGGGCCGCGTGGCCGATCAGCCGATCAAGGACGGGAACAGCGGATGCGCCATGGGCGCACCCGCCGGCAGTTCGTGCTCCAGCCCCTCGAACGGTGGCGACGTCACCCAGCGCCGAGGCGCATGCCTGATGTCGTCGCCCAGGAAACGCAGGCTGAAGACCCGCCGGCGCCGGTCGCCCTCGACACCGCCGGCCGCGTGCAGCGTGAGCATGTGGAAACACACGAAGTCGCCCGGCTCGATCGCCCAGCCAACGATCGGATGGCGCGATCGGTCGGCCTCGATGTCGGGCAGTTCCTGCAGGCTGCCTTCCGGGAACCAGCGCGCCTCGTTCGACAGGAAGCTGCGCGGCATCAGCCAGGGCCCGCGATGCGAACCGGCGATGAACTCCAGCGTCGCGGCGCGCGACACCGGATCGACGGGAATCCACATGCTGACGTTCTGTTGCCCTTCGATGTTGTAGTAGGGCTGGTCCTGGTGCCAGGCCGTGCGCTGGCGCGTGCCCGGCTCCTTGACCAGCAGATGGTCGTGGTACAGGCGGACCTGGCGCGAGCCCATCAGCCGCTGTGCCAGATGGGCCAGCGGCGTGCGGTGGATGAACGCGCGGTACGGGTCGATCGACTGCCAGTTGCAGAAGTCCTCGAAGAACCGGCCCGGATCGTCCGGCCGGCTGGCGATCTTGGCGCGCGGGCTGGGTTGCGCCAGGTTGGCCTCGATCCCTTCGCGCAACAAGGCCAGTTCGTCGGCATCGAGCAGCTGGCGGACCACGATGGCGCCGTCGCGCCGAAACGCTTCGACATCGGCCTGCGACAGGCACGCGTCGACGCGCCGGCGCAGCGCGTCGGCGTCCAGGCTGGGGGGGACCTCGGCAGACATGATGGTCACGGACTCCTGCAGACAATGACAACACCAGGCCGCGACCCGCGGCCTGGCCGGGCCCGCCCCCGGGGCCTCAGTCGGGTATCCACAAGGCCGGCAGATCGTCCAGCGCGCGGAAGATCGACGACAAGGCCCCACCCCGCACCAGATCGGTGGCATGGGCGATGTCGGGCGCCAGGTAGCGGTCCTCGCGCATCACCGGCACCCGCTCGCGCAACACCGCATGTGCCTGCTCGAGCGCCGACGAGCTGCGCAGCGGGCGCAGGAAGTCGATGCCCTGCGCCGCGGCCAGCAGTTCGATGCCCAGGATATGCGCGGTATTGTCGATCATGGACTGCAGCCGGCGCGCGGCGAACGTGGCCATCGACACATGGTCTTCCTGGTTCGCGCTCGTGGGCAGGCTGTCCACGCTGGCCGGATGCGCCAGCGACTTGTTCTCCGAGGCCAGCGCCGCCGCCGTCACGTGGGCGATCATGAAACCGCTGTTCAGGCCGGCATCGGCGGTCAGGAACGGCGGCAGGCGGGACACGCCGGCATCGATCAGCATCGCGATGCGCCGTTCGGCGATCGCGCCGACCTCGGCGATGGCCAGCGCCATGCCGTCGGCCGCCAGTGCGACCGGCTCGGCATGGAAGTTGCCGCCGGACACCATGACTCCGTCCTGCGCGAACACCAGCGGGTTGTCGGTCACCGCATTGGCCTCGCGTACCAGCACCTTGGCCGCATGGCGCAGCTGGTCCAGGCAGGCACCGACGACCTGCGGCTGGCACCGCAGGCTGTACGGGTCCTGCACCCGGTCGTCGCCATCGAGGTGCGAATGGCGGATCTCGCTGCCGGCCAGCAGGCCGCGGTAATACTGCGCCACGTCGATCTGGCCGGGCTGGCCCCGCAACGCGTGGATGCGCGGATCGAACGGGCCGTCGCTGCCGCGCGCCGCGTCCACCGTCAACGCGCCGACGACCAGCGCCGACTCCAGCACCGGCTCGAAGCGGAACAAGGCGTGCAGCGCCAGCGCGGCCGAGGTCTGCGTGCCGTTGATCAGCGCCAGGCCCTCCTTGGGCCCGAGCACGAGCGGCGTGATGCCGGCCTGGCGCAAGGCGTCCAGCGCCGGTACCGCCTGGCCATCGCGCAACATCGACCCTTCGCCGAGCAGGGCCAGCGTCATGTGCGCCAGCGGCGCCAGGTCGCCGGATGCACCGACCGATCCGCGCGACGGCACGTACGGCACCAGGCCGGCGTTGGCGACCGCCAGGATGGTGTCGACAACGACCTCGCGCACGCCGGAGTGGCCGCGCGCCAGGCTGGCCGCCTTGAGCGCCAGCATCAGCCGCACCACCGGCGGCGACAGCGGCTCGCCGACACCCACGCTGTGTGAGCGGATCAGGTTCAGCTGCAGCGTCGCCAGCTGCTGCTTGCTGATGCGCTGGTTGGCCAGCTTGCCGAAGCCGGTGTTCACGCCGTACACCGGCGCGTCGCCGTCGGCCGCACGCTGCACCACGGCGGCGCTGGCGCGGATGCCTTCGCGCGCACCCTCGGCCAGCGTCAGCGCCTCGTCTGTGTTGTGGATCGCCTGCAGTTGCTCGAGCGTCAGATGACCGGGATCGATGACCATGTCAGGCGCCCAGCATCGGCAGGTTCAGCTTCTGCTCGCGTGCGCATGCCACGGCGATGTCGTAGCCGGCATCGGCATGGCGCATCACGCCGGTGGCCGGATCGTTCCACAACACGCGTTCGATGCGCCGGGCGGCGGCATCGGTGCCGTCGCAGACGATGACCACGCCCGAATGCTGCGAATACCCCATGCCGACACCGCCGCCGTGGTGCAGCGAGACCCAGGTCGCGCCGCCGGCCGTGTTGAGCAAGGCATTGAGCAGCGGCCAGTCCGACACGGCGTCCGAACCGTCGCGCATGGCCTCGGTCTCGCGGTTGGGCGAAGCCACCGACCCGCTGTCCAGGTGGTCGCGGCCGATCACGATCGGCGCCTTGAGCTCGCCGCTGCGCACCATCTCGTTGAAGGCCAGGCCGGCACGATGGCGCTCGCCCAGGCCGATCCAGCAGATGCGGGCCGGCAGGCCCTGGAACGCGATGCGCTCGGAGGCCATGTCGAGCCAGCGGTGCAGGTGGGCGTCCTCGGGGAACAGCTCCTTCATCTTGGCGTCGGTCTTGCGGATGTCTTCCGGGTCGCCGGACAATGCCACCCAGCGGAACGGGCCCTTGCCGCGGCAGAACAGCGGCCGCACATAGGCCGGCACGAAGCCGGGGAAGTCGAACGCGTTCTTCACGCCTTCGTCGAAGGCGACCTGGCGGATGTTGTTGCCGTAGTCGACCGTGGGCACGCCCATGGCCTGGAAGTCGAGCATGGCCTGCACATGGGTGGCGCAGCTGGCGGCGGCCGCCCGGCGCAATCCGGCGTGTTGACCATCGTCGAGCTGCGCGGCGCGCCAGCGCTCGACCGTCCAGCCGCCTGGCAGGTAGCCGTTGACCAGGTCGTGCGCCGAGGTCTGGTCGGTCACCAGGTCCGGGCGCAGGCCGCCGGCCTTGGCGCGGCGCACCAGCTCGGGCAGCAGTTCGGACGCGTTGCCGAGCAATCCGATGGAAACGGCCTTCTTTTCCTGCGCATAACGCGCAAGGCGCTCGAGCGCGTCGTCGATGTCGCGTGCCTGTTCGTCCAGGTAGCGGGTCTTGAGCCGGAAGTCGATGCGCGACTGCTGGCATTCGATGTTCAGCGAGCTGGCGCCGGCAAAACTCGCGGCCAGCGGCTGCGCGCCGCCCATGCCGCCCAGGCCGGCGGTCAGGATCCAGCGCCCGGCGAGGTCGCCGCCGTAGTGCTGGCGCCCCGCCTCGACGAAGGTCTCGTAGGTGCCCTGCACGATGCCCTGGCTG
>JBFIDI010000177.1:0-10281 GCA_041581405.1 Burkholderiaceae bacterium | reverse complement strand
GTGTGCGGATTGCGCGGGCAACGCTGTTGCACGCTGGCCTTCCAGGCCACGACGCCGTCGGTACGCGAGAAGATCGAACTGGTCGGCATGGGCGGGGCCTGCGGCAGGTCGTAGTCGGACGTCTCGCGTTCGATGTCGCGCCCACTGGCCGCGGCGTACAGCCGCCAGGCATGGGTGCTGGTGTGCCTGCCGGCGAACGGCGTGCCCAGCGTGACCACGCTGCGGACCTGGTCGGGCATCTGCTTGGCCAGTTCGCGGGCATAGATGCCGCCCAGGCTCCAGCCGATCAGGCTGGCCTTGCGTCCGGTTGCGGCGACGGCGTCTTCGACCTGTTCGCGCGCGCGGCGCAACACGCCGGCGCGCGGACCGAAATTGAACCCCTGGTTCCAGCCCGACGGGGTATAGCCCAGGTGGCGCAGGTAGCGGCGCAGCGGCGCGGTCGAGCCGTCGCTGGCCGACAGGCCGGGGAACACGATGACCGGATGGCCGTCGCCGCGCGGCGCGCGTTGCAGCGCGAGCCAGGCCGGAAACAGCGCGCCGAATTCCCACGGCGCCCGCATTTCCATTGCCAGCAGCAAGGCATGGGGTGGCGGATGGTCAAGGGGGGGTGTGGTCGTCGTGGACATCGGGCGCAAGAGTCGCTGGTGGGAGCCTGGCACTCCATTCTAGGCAGTGGGCCAACCGCTGGCGGACCTGCCGGCGGTGGCCGGGCATGGAACTGTCACGCATGGGACGCCGGGTACGATAGGCGATCGCACCGGGTACGATGGGCGATCGCACCGGGTACGATGGGCGACAGCATAATGCCCGCTCTGCCAAACCCGATCGGAGACACGCCATGACACTCAAGCTGTGCGGCTTTTCGGCCAGCAACTACTACAACCAGGTCAAGCTCCAGCTGCTGGAGAAGCAGGTGCCGTTCGAGGAGGAGATGGTCCGGACCGGCAGCACCGATGCGGCCGTGCTCGATCGCTCGCCGATGGGCAAGGTTCCGTTCCTGGACACCGGCATCGGCTGCATCTCCGAATCCATGGCCTGCGCGGAATTTCTCGAGGCCGCGTATCCGCAACACGCCTTGTTGCCCGCCGATCCATTCGCGGCGGCCAAGGTGCGCGAGCTGGTGATCTATACCGAGCTGCACCTGGAGCTGGTGGCGCGCGAACTGTATGCCGAGGCCTATTTCGGCGGCACGGTGACCAACGAGACCAAGGAACGCGTGCGCCGGCGCCTGAGCCGCGGCGTCGAGGGCTTTGCGCGCATCGCGATGTTCAAGCCCTTTGTCGCCGGCGACCAGTTCACGCTGGCCGACTGCGCGGCCATCGTGCACCTGCCGGTCGTGGCCGGCGCGGCCAAGATCATCTACGGCGAAGACCTGCTGGCGGCGCTTCCGGTGAAGGACTACATCAAGGCCATGGGCGAGCGCCCGGCGGTGGCCCGGGTCAACGCCGACCGCAAGACCGACACCCAGCGCATGATGGCCGAGAACGCCGCCAAGCGCTGAAGCCGCGCGTCGCCTATCAGGCCGGCCCGGCCTTGAACGGGCTGTGTTGCGCGAGTTCGCCGAGGTAGTTGCGGATGCCGGCGCGTTCGCGCTGCAGGAAATCGTCCACCGCCTCGGCAAATGCCGGGTGGGCCAGCCAGTGGGCGCTGGTGGTCTGTACCGGCAACAACGCACGCGCCATCTTGTGTTCGCCCTGGGCCCCGCCTTCGAAGCGGCGCATGCCGTGGGCGATGCACCACTGCAGGGGCTGGTAATAACAGGCGTCGAAATGCAGGCAGTCGACCCGTTCCAGGGCCCCCCAGTAGCGGCCATAGGCGATGCCGGGGGCGCCGCCGGATCCGCCCGACAAGGCGATCAGGCTGGCGGCGATCGCCGTGCCGCCACGCTCGGCGATGAACAGCAACCAGTTCTCCGGCATGTCCCGCGCCATGCGATGGAAGAAGTCGCGCGTGAGGTAGGGCGCATTGCCGTGTTCGTAATACGTGCGTTCGTAACAACGATAGAAGAAGTCCCAGTCCGCCGGGGCGATGTCGGCGCCGCGTGACCAGCGGAACGCCACGCCGGCCTGCGCGACCTTGCGCCGCTCCTGGCGGATCTTCTTGCGCTTGTCCTGGTTCAGCGAAGCCAGGAAGTCCTCGAAGTCGCGGTAGCCGTCCGGCCGGTTCGTCCAGTGGAACTGGACGTTGTGGCGCAGCATCAGGCCCGCGTCGCGGCAGGCCTGGACATCGGTGTCGCTGGCGAACAGCAGGTGCAGCGACGACAGGCCGGACTGCTCGCACCAGGCGACCAGGGCCTGCGCCAGCGCGTGGCGCGCCGTGGCGTCGCGCGCGAGCAGCCGGGCGCCCGGCACCGGCGTGAACGGCGGCGCCACCAGGGCCTTGGGGTAATACGGCACGCCGTGTTGCCGGTAGGCATGGGCCCAGGCGTGGTCGAACACGTATTCGCCATAGGAATGGCTCTTGAGGTACAGGGCGCAGGCTCCGAGCAGTTCCCGCGCACCGTGCCGGGGTTGCCACCACAGGGTCGGGAACCGGGGCGTCCAGCCGGTCTCGGGCGTGGCGCTGCCGCTTTCGTGCATGGCGGCCAGGTATTCGTGGCGCATGAAGGGCGTGGCGTCGTCGCCCTGCGCCGCCAGCAGCGTGTTCCAGTCGTGGCGATCGATGTCCAGCGGGGAGTCGCGGACCTCGATGACATAATCTCCAGCACTCACGCCGGCCCCCCTGCAGCCCGAACTCCCGGGCCGGACGCACCGGCCGTCGGCCCTGCGGACACGGGTCCGTTCCTAACCGCTGTTTGTGTTCTCATGACTCTCAAGATCTGTGTGGCCCAACTGGACTTCGTCGTTGGTGACCTGACCGGCAACGCGCAAAAGATCATCGACGCGGCGCACGCGGCGTACCGCGATGGTGCGCGGCTGCTCCTGACGCCCGAATTGTCCATCTGCGGTTATGCGGCGGAAGACCTGTTCCTGCGGCCCGTGTTCATCCATGCCTGCGATGATGCCGTCAAATCGGTCGCGCACGCGCTCGCGGGGTTAAAGGACATGAGCGTGGTGGTCGGCCATCCGGTGGGCGGCGACACCCGCACGCGGTCGGTGTCGGTGCAAAAGCGCTACAACGCCGCCAGCGTGCTGCGCGAGGGGCACATCGTGCAGACCTACGCGAAGCGCGAGTTGCCCAACTACCAGGTGTTCGACGAGCGGCGTTATTTCGCGCCCGGCAACGGTGTATGTGTTTTCGAGGCCGGCGAGGGCGACGACCGCCTGCGCGTGGGCCTGCTGATCTGCGAGGACGCCTGGTACGAGGAGCCGGCCCGGCTGGCCCGGCAGGCGGGCGCGCAGATGCTGGCGGTGCTCAACGCCTCGCCGTTCCATGTCGGCAAGGGTTACGAGCGCGAGCAGATCATGCGCGAGCGGGTGCTGGCCTGCGGCCTGCCGATGGTGTATGCCCACCTGGTCGGCGGCCAGGACGAAATGGTGTTCGAGGGGCATTCGTTCGCGCTGGCCGCCGACGGCGCGCTGGTCGGGCGGGCGCTGAGTTTCCGCGAGCAGTTGTTCGAGGTCGCCGTGCGCGAGCAGGCCGGTACCTTGCAGCTGACGGCGGACGTGGCCCCGGTACGCGAGGCCGATGCCGACCTGTGGGACGCCCTGGTGCTCGGTGTACGCGACTACATCGGCAAGAACGGCTTTCCCGGCGCCATCCTCGGCTTGTCCGGTGGCATCGACTCGGCACTGGTGCTGGCGATCGCGGTCGACGCATTGGGGGCGGACCGGGTGCGCACCGTGATGATGCCCTCGCCGTATACCGCCGACATCAGCTGGGTGGACGCGCGCGACATGGCGTCGCGCATGGGTGTGCGCTACGACGAAATCTCCATCGTGCCGCAGTTCGAGGCGTTCAGGAAGGCGCTGGCGACGGAGTTCGCCGGCCTGGCCGAGGATGCGACCGAAGAAAACATCCAGGCCCGCATCCGGGGCACGCTGCTGATGGCCTTGTCCAACAAGTTCGGCTCCATCGTGCTCACGACCGGCAACAAGAGCGAACTCGCGACCGGCTACTGCACCTTGTACGGTGACATGGCCGGCGGTTTCGCCGTCATCAAGGACCTGGCCAAGACCACCGTCTACCGGCTGGCGCACTGGCGCAACCGGCACGACCCGTACGGTACCGGTGCCGCGCCGATTCCCGAGCGCATCATCACGCGTCCTCCCAGTGCCGAACTGCGTCCCGAGCAGACCGACCAGGACAGCCTGCCACCGTACGACATCCTCGACACCATCATCGAGCGCTACATGGAGAACGACGAGTCCATCGCCTCGATCGTGGCCAGCGGCATTGCGCAGGCCGATGTCGAACGCGTGACCCGCCTGATCAAGATCAACGAATACAAGCGCCGCCAGGCGCCGATCGGCATCCGGGTGACGCATCGCAGCTTCGGCAAGGACTGGCGTTACCCGATCACGAGCAAGTTCCGGCAGTGAGCGTGGCGCCGCCGGCCCCGGTCCTGCGGAGGGCCCGGCAAATGGCGCTATCCTAGAGGGGTTGCAACCTGCCACCGGTTCGCGGCCGGCTCGGGTCGTGTCGCCATTGCGCCCCGGTGTGCATCTTGAAAGCCAGGCTCATATGAAACAGATCACCGCCATCATCAAACCGTTCAAGCTCGAGGAAGTGCGCGAGGCACTGGCCGAGTGCGGGGTCACCGGCCTGACGGTGAGCGAGGTCAAGGGTTTCGGCCGCCAGAAGGGCCATACCGAGTTGTACCGGGGTGCCGAATACGTCGTCGACTTCCTGCCCAAGGTCAAGGTCGAGGTCGTCGTGCGCACCGAAGACGTCGAACCCTGCGTGGACGCGATCGTCAAGGCCGCACGGACCGGCAAGATCGGCGACGGAAAGATCTTCGTGACGGCCGTCGAGCGCACGGTGCGTATCCGTACCGGCGAGGAAGACGAAACCGCGATCTGATCGTCGCTGCCGCCGCATGGCGGCGTGTTCGGGACACCCGCGCCGCTCCGGCCGGGCCGGCCGTCAGATCGCCTGCAGGCGGTCGGCGCCGGGCAGTCCGGCGGCCTGCACCAGGGCCGGCAGCAACTCTTCGGGTTCGGTGCCGACGCGCACCAGGTCCATCTGCCAGTCGTTCATGAACTGCTGTTCCACGCTGCTGCGCAGGAACGCCAGCAGCGCATCGAAATAACCGCCGCTGTTGAGAATACCGATCGGCTTGTCGTGGTAGCCGAGCTGGCGCCAGGTCCAGGTCTCGAACAACTCCTCGAAGGTGCCGATGCCACCGGCCAGCGCCAGGAACACGTCGGCACGCGCGGCCATCATGCGCTTGCGTTCGTGCATGGTGTCGACCACGTGCAGCTCGGTGCAGGCCCGGTGCGCGACCTCCTGGTTCACCAGGGCCTCGGGAATGATGCCGACGACCGTGCCTCCCGCCTGCAAGGTGGCATCGGCCAGCATGCCCATCAGGCCGTTGCGGCCGCCGCCGTAGATCAGCCGGCCTCCGTGGCTGCCGATCCACCGGCCCGTGGCGCGCGCATGTTCGGCATGCAGCGCCGAGCGGCCCGGCCGGGACCCGCAGTAGACACAGACCGAAAAGGCCGGCGGCGGGGGCATGGTGTCGTCCGGCGTCGGCATCAGGCGCCCCATCGGTGCCACAGGGCGCTTGCCCAGATGGCGATGCACAGCAGCAGGCTCAGCAGCACTGCGGCGCTGCCCAGGTCCTTGGCGCGCTTGGACAACAGGTGCCATTGCAGGCCGACCCGGTCGATCGAGGCCTCGATGCCCGAATTGAGCAACTCGACGATCAGCACCAGCAGCACCGAACCGGCCAGCAGGGCACATTCGACCCAGCTCTGGCCCACCCACAACGACAGCGGCAGCAGCACCAGAGCGGCGATGGCCTCCTGCCGGAACGCGGTCTCCGTCCAGCCGGCACGCAGCCCGGCGATCGAATACAGCGTTGCGTGCCACATGCGATGCAGGCCGGTACGGCTCTTTTGCGGGTTGCTGTCGGCGGCCGGCTCCGGTGTGGGCGTTTGCGGGGATGGCATGGCGGCATTGTCGTGCAGCGCGCGCGTATCGGCGCCGCTGCCCGCATGGTCGGCGGTTCGCGCGATATACATGGCCGGCTTCAGCGTTTCGGCGGGCGCACGCGGGTCACGAGCCGCGTGCCGGCGATGGCGTCGTGCCAGAACTGCTGCTGCGGATGAAAACGGCTCAGCAAGGCCCATATGGCGACCCAGCCGAAGACGATGACCGTGGTCTCGCCCCCGTCGAGCTGATAGGGCGCCGCGACCGCCAGCGGCGGCAGGAACCACAACCAGCTGGCCAGGTACCGCAGCAGCGCGCGCGGCTGCGAGATGGGTCGGCCGGCGCGGTCCACCACGGCGATGTCCCAGGTCTTCATGGCCAGGGTCTGGCCGCGTGCCCAGAACCAGGTGAAGTAGATGCCGAACACGACGAACAGGAAGGCCTGCAGCGCGTGCCGGTTGTCCATGGCGTTGCGCGTCTGGCTCAGGGTGCCGAACAGGTAGCCGGCGATGAACACGACGCCGAACAGCAACATGCCTTCGTACAACCAGCATGCCATGCGGCGCATCAGCGGGGGGGTGTTCGGCAGGGCAGGGGCCTTGCCCGTTTCCGGTCGGTCGGCGTTCGTGGGCGGGGTCGTTCGGGACGGAATGTCGTGCTCGCTCATGGACTGGTGGACGGGGTTGTCGCGGCACCGGGCTCCGGTGCGGCGGCGGGTTTCGATGCGGACCGGGCCGCGGCGGACGCAGCGTCGGAGCGGGTCACCGGCACGGCGGCGAGTTTGGGCGTCGATCGCTGCGTGACCGCCGGAGCCGCTCCAGCCGGCGGCCGGCTGCCTGCCTGCCGCGCCAGTTGCTGCTTCTGGGCCGGAGTCAGCGCCTGGTATGCCTCCCACTGCGCCTTGCGCTCGTCGGCGGACAAGGTGCGGATCTCGGCGAAATTCAACCGGGCCCGGTTGCGCTCCGCGTTGCTGAGTGCGGCCCATTCGCGCATGCGGCCGTGCAACGTGGCCTGTTCGGCCGGCGTCAGTCGGTCGAAATCGGCCGACAGCGCGATCCACTTGCGTTTGCGGCTCGGGCCGATCTGGCTCCAGACCGGGGCCAGGGGTTGCAGCGCGGCCTTTTGCCGGTCGCTGAGCCGGCTCCAGGCCATGGCGCTGTCGGTCTGCGCCAGCGAAGCTTCCGGCGCGCGGGGCCGGGCCGCCGTCTGGGCCGACACCGGGAAGGCCGGAAGTGCGAGCGCCAGCGCAAGCAGGCCGGGCAAGCAGCAGCCGGTGCGACGGGCGAACCGCGGGCGGGACATGGTGGGCGCGGGACGGGTCAACGTGCCTCGCCGCGGTTGATTCTGAGGAACTGCAGGAAACCCGGATCGGCGTATGCCGCCGGCGGCAGGTCGTCGATCAGCAAGGCGGCATCCACCTGGGCGACTTCCTGTGCCGTCTTGTCGTCCATCGCCTGGTCGATGGCCACCAGGCCGACCACCAGGGCCAGCACCGGCAACACCATGAGCATGCGCGGCAACCAGCGCGACTCCCCACCGGGGTGGCCCAGCACGGCGCCGGCGCCCGACGACAACACGATGTCGGCCATCGTGTTGCGCGCGGGCTTGCGCCGCGCCAGCGCCTGCATCCGGGCGTGGCGCAGGCGTTCGCCGATGTCGTGCGGCACCGGGTCGATGCCATCGGACAGCCGGGCGGCGATTTTCAGTCCCAGCCGGTCCTCGAGGTGCTCGATGGGCTGCTGGCGTGATTGGCTCATAAGGTGATCCCCCTGGCGCGCAGCGCGCGGGCGAGCGCCTGCACGGCACGTGAACAATGCGTCTTGACGCTGCCTTCCGAACACCCCATGGCCTGGGCCGTCTCGGTGACGTCCATTTCCTCCCAATAACGCATCATGAAGGCTTCCCGTTGACGATGCGGCAGCTGTTGTATCTCGGTTTCGATCTCCCGCAGGGTCTGGGCTCTTTGCGTGGCGTCCTGCGCGCTTTCGCCTTGCCGGGACGTGTCGCTGTCGGACAGGATGTCGAGCAGGTCGAAGTCACCGTCGTCGTCGGGTGATTCGAAGTCGCCGATATTCGAGAAAAGGGCATTGCGGGTCTTGTTGCGGCGGAACCAGTCGAGCGTGCAATTGGACAGGATGCGCTGGAACAGCAAGGGAAGCTCGGAGGCCGGCTTGTCGCCGTAACTCTCGGCCAGCTTCATCATGCTGTCCTGCACGATGTCCAGAGCCGACTCCTCGTTGCGCACATGGTACAGCGAGCGCTTGAACGCCCGGGCCTCGACGCTCTTCAGGAAATCGGACAGTTCTTGTTCTGTTGCCAAGGGAAACCGGTTGCGGTGAGAGCGGCGGGGCGGAGGGCCGCACAGACCGCCCGGGCGCACGACGGCGACGATTATGGCACCGGGCCGGCGACATTTTCCGTCGGGTCGCGCCATCGGGCTTCCCGCAGTGCGATAATCCGCGTTGCAATTCAAATGGCAAACGGGTCATGGTCTGGCGCATTATTGGTTGCGCCTGTGGCTTTGGCCTCAAGTTCCGACGCGACGTCACGAGCGTTTGCGAAGGGGCACCCAAGGTCTTTCGTCAGAGAAATTCACAAAGGTTCATCATCATGGAAATATCCAAGGCCGAAATCAGTTCGGCGGTCGCCGCGAGCGCGACCCCCTCCAAATCCTCTTCCGCACCGGCATCGCTGGAACTGCGCGGCGCCGAGATCCTCGTCAAGGCCTTGCAGGCCGAAGACGTCAAGTTCATCTGGGGCTATCCGGGTGGCGCGGTACTGCACATCTACGACGCGTTCTACAAGCAGGACACCATCCAGCACGTGCTGGTGCGCCACGAGCAGGCCGCCGTGCACGCGGCCGACGGGTATGCCCGTGCGACCGGCGACGTCGGCGTGGCGCTGGTGACCTCCGGCCCCGGCGTGACGAATGCGGTGACCGGCATTGCCACGGCCTACATGGACAGCATTCCGATGGTGATCATCACCGGCCAGGTGCCGACCGCGGCCATCGGCCTGGATGCGTTCCAGGAGTGCGACACCGTGGGTATCACGCGTCCGATCGTCAAGCACAACTTCCTGGTCAAGGATGCGCGCGACATCGCCGACGTCATGAAGAAGGCGTTCCACATCGCGCGCACCGGTCGCCCGGGCCCGGTGGTGGTGGACATCCCCAAGGACGTGTCGTTCAAGATGGTGCCCTACCACGGCTACCCCAAGACCGTCGAGATGCGCTCGTACAACCCAGTGCGCAAGGGCCACGGCGGCCAGATCCGCAAGGCCTTGCAGCTGTTGCTGACGGCCAAGCGGCCCTACATCTACACCGGCGGCGGCGTGTTGCTGAGCAACGCCTCTGCCGAGTTGCGGGCGCTGGTCGACATGCTGGGTTATCCGGTGACCAACACGTTGATGGGCCTGGGCGCCTACCCGGCCAGCGACAGGAAATTCCTCGGCATGCTGGGCATGCACGGCACGATCGAAGCCAACAACGCGATGCAGAACTGCGACGTGTTGCTGGCGGTGGGCGCGCGTTTCGACGACCGGGTGATCGGCAATCCCAAGCACTTCGCGCAGAACGAGCGCAAGATCATCCATATCGACATCGATCCGTCGAGCATCTCCAAGCGGGTCAAGGTCGACATCCCGATCGTCGGCGACGTCAAGGACGTGTTGACCGAGATGCTGAGCATGATCCGCGAGAACCCGCTGCGTCCGGATGCGGATGCGCTGGGAGCCTGGTGGAGCACGATCGAGGAATGGCGTGCGCGCGACTGCCTGCATTTCGACATGGGCAAGGGCGACGTCATCAAGCCGCAACACGTGTTGCAGACCTTGTGGGGCATGACCAAGGACACCGAGACCTACATCACGTCCGACGTCGGGCAGCACCAGATGTGGGCGGCGCAGTATTACCGCTTCGACGAGCCGCGGCGCTGGATCAACTCCGGTGGCCTGGGCACGATGGGCGTGGGTATTCCGTATGCGATGGGCATCAAGCTGGCCAAGCCCGACGCCGAGGTGTTCTGCGTCACGGGCGAGGGGTCGGTGCAGATGTGCATCCAGGAGTTGTCCACCTGCCTGCAATACAACACGCCGATCAAGATCGTGTCGCTGAACAACCGCTACCTGGGCATGGTGCGTCAGTGGCAGGAACTCGACTACGAAGGGCGTTACAGCCACAGCTACATGGACGCGTTGCCCAATTTCGTCAAGCTCGCCGAGGCCTATGGCCATGTCGGCATGCTGATC
>JBFIDI010000176.1:0-10417 GCA_041581405.1 Burkholderiaceae bacterium | reverse complement strand
GGCTGGACATGGCGGCCCGCACACTGGCCGGCATCGACACGGCCGGCCTGCCGGCGGCGCTGGTCGCCGTGTCCGCATTGACCGCGGCCGAGCTGGCGCTGCGGGGCTTGCAACTCGGCGCCGCGCAGGCGGCGTTGCAGCGGGCGCATCTCGCGGCCCGGCGCGCGGGTGTGCTGGCGCTGCAGGCCGAGGTCGCCGAGATGCAGGGACTGCTGGAACGGCCGGCGGCCCGGCGGGTGGAGGCGGGCGTGTCCACGACGCTGCGGTTGCGGGAGGTGGCGCAGGTGCTGGCCTCGGGGGCGCTGGTGGTCGATGCATGCCGGTGCACGCTCGGCGCAGCATCGGCCGACGATGCGTCCGTCGCGCCAGGCGGCGGTGCGCCGGATCCCGTGCGCGGCCCGCAACTCGCGCTGGCGCGCCGGCCGGTGCTGTTTGCGCTGGTCCGCATGCTGGCCGAGGCCTGGCCGGGTGATGTGGATCGCGAGGCGCTGATCGCGCGTGTGTTCCGGACCCGCACAGGCGATGAAACCCATCGCGCCCGCTTGCGGGTGGAGATCGGCCGCCTGCGGGCCCTGGTCCGACCCTGGGCGCGGGTCGAGGCGACGGCGCACGGCTTCGTGCTCAGGCCGCTCGGCGGGCGCCGCGTCGCCGTGCTGGCACCACCGATGGATGGCGAGTCGGCGTCGCTGATGGCCTTGTTGTCCGACGGCACGCCGTGGTCGACTTCGGCGCTGGCAATGGCGCTCGGTGCCAGCCAGCGCACCGTGCAGCGCGCATTGCTCGAACTGCAGGCCCAGGGGCGGGTCCGCGCCATCGGGCAGACACGGGCGCGACGCTGGTTGTCGCCGCCGCTGGCCGGTTTCACGACAATCTTGTTACTCCCCGCTGCGCTGCCGTTCGCCTAAAGTTCTCCCACGGCGCCGATGTCCGGCGCCCCACAGGAGCCAACGATGAACAACAGCAACACGATGGCGGACCTTGCCGGGACGCCGGTTCGTATCGCCGAGGTCGTGCGTGAATACGGCCCGTTCCCCGGTGCCACGATGGCACACGGCGTGACCTTCGACGGGCGGCAGGTGTGGGTGGCCACCGGCGAGCGGCTGCTCGCCTTCGACCCCGCCAGCGCGACGCCGCTGCGCAGCCTGGACTGCGCCTGCGACGCCGGTACCGCGTTCGACGGCCGGTATCTCTACCAGATCACCGAGTCGCGCATCGACACCATCGACCCCGCCAGCGGGGCCGTCGTGCGCTCGATTCCGGCACCCGGCGGCGGCGGCGACTCGGGCCTGACCTGGGCCGAGGGCAGCCTGTGGGTGGGCCAGTACCGCGAGCGCCGGATCCACCAGGTCGATCCCGCCACCGGCGCGGTGCTGCGCACCATCGAGTCCAACCGCTTCGTCACCGGCGTGACCTGGGTCGACGGCGAGTTGTGGCACGGCACCTGGGAAGGGGAGGACAGCGACATCCGGCGCATCGATCCGGCCAGCGGCGCGGTGCTCGAGCGCATGGCGATGCCGAAGGGCACCGGCGTGAGCGGGCTCGAATCCGATGGCGCGGATCTTTTTTATGCCGGCGGGGGCGGCAGCGGCACGGTCCGGGCCGTGCGCCGGCCCGCGACGGAACGCAACTGAACACACCGCAACACCACACAACGGAGGTCAACACCATGGTCGACATCGTTCACAAGGTCGGAATCAAGGCGCCGCTGGCGCAGGTCTATGCCGCGGTCGCCACGACCGAATGCGTGGCGGGTTGGTGGTCGGAAGACACGCGCGGAACCAGCGAGCCCGGTGGCAGCCTGACGGTGGGTTTCAGCAAGCCCGACGGCGAGCTGCTCGGTGCGATGGGCATGACGGTGACCGCGATGGAGCCCGGGCGGCTGGTGCGCTGGCGCTTCGACGCGGGACCGGACGAATGGATCGGCACCGACGCGGTGTTCCAGCTGTCACGCGACGGCGACACCACCATCGTGATGTTCCGCCACGAGAACTGGCGCGAGCAGGTCGAGTTCACCGCGCACTGCAGCACCAAGTGGGCGACCTTCATGCTGAGCCTGAAGGACTTCGTCGAGACCGGCACGGGCCGGCCGTCGCCGCATGACCTGAAGATCGACAACTGGAACTGAGGCTGCCGGTCGCCGCCGCCGCGCGCATGGCGCGGCGCCACGTCAGCGCGTCACGGCCTGGCGGCCCGGGTGGGTCGAATGGACTACGCCGCGTCGCTCGTCTGCTGGCCGCGAACTCAGTTCCGGTGTCCGCCGTGTTTCCCGCCGTGGCCCTTGGGACCGCGGTGGCCGTGCAGATGGGCGCGTTCCCATTGGGCCTGGCGCCAGCCGTGCCGCAGCTTGCCGTGGTGGTGGCCATGGGCCGGCGGCCGGATGTAGACCGGCCGGGGCTGGACGTAGATCGGTCGGGGCTGGACGTAGACCGGTCGGGGCTGGACGTAGACCGGCGCCGGTTGCACGAATACGGGTCGGGGCCGGACGTGGACGTGCCGGGGCGGCACATGGACCGGCACGGTCTGCATGTGGACACCCGGCACCTGGATGCCAATGGAGACGACGACGTCGGTGCGCGCTTGCGCGGTGCTGGTGGCGCCCCACGCGGCGACGGCCAGTGCGGCGGCGACGGCAAACTTGCGGGACAGCAGGGTGGACAACATGGTCAAGGCTCCTTGGTTGATGGAGCCTCGATGGTGCTGCCGGCTCACTGAACCCGGGCTGAACGAAAACAATTCTTTGTGCTGCCGAGGGGCGGTATGCGCTGCCCGGATGCAGGCTCGGCGCCGGCCGTGTGTTGCCGACCCCATGCGCAGCCTCCATCCCGACGCCCCGACATCCCGACGCCAGCGCGTCGCTGGGGACGACACCCTGGCCGGTCCTGCAGGGTTGTGCCGCCATGCCGGTTGCAGCGTGCAGCATCTAAACTAGTGGCGCCGCTGCATCGGGCGGGCGAGCCGGCGTGCCGGTGACGCGGCTTTGTCCTACATGGTTGCGCGCCAATGATGAATGGTGCTGCTTGACACCGGTGATGGACACTCGCCCGGGCGCAATGGTCGAGGTTGAAGCAGGAGAACATCAAGAATGGATCGATTGACATGCAGGACCGCCATGCTGGTCCTGGTGGGTTTGGGCGCCGCGGCGCCGTTGTGGGCCGGCGACAGCGGCACTGCGAAAGTCGTCCGGGGGGATGTGCGTGTCGAGCGCGCCGGGGCTCAGAGCGTGTTGCGGGTAGGCGACTCGGTGCGCGAAAAGGACCGGATCGTCGTGGCCCCCGGCGGCGCGGCCGGTATCACGTTGCGCGACGATACGCGCATCAGCGTCGGACCGGGCTCGACACTGGTCATCAATGGTTTCGCATTCGACGCGCAGACGCAGGAGGGCAACGTCGACACGTCGATCCTGCGCGGATCGATGCGTTACATCACCGGTTTGATCGGCCGCCTGCGTCCGCAGGCGGTGCGAGTGTCGACGACGACCACCACCATCGGCATCCGTGGCACGGAGTTCATTGTGGATGTCGGCGATGTTCCCTGACCGGTCCGCCCGCCGCGTGCGCGCGATATTGCCCGTGCTTCTTGCCGGCACGCTGGTGGCGTGCCAGTCGCCACCTCCACCCCCACCACCGCCGCAGCAGCTGCGCACGGACCGTATCATCCTGCTGCCGCAGGCCGACGGCACGCCCAGCGCGGTGGTCGTGCGCGGTCCCTCGGGAGCGGAGGTCACGTTGTCGCAGCCTTACACGACCGCCCATGTGAGCGTCGCCGGTGTGCAGACGGCGATCGGTGGCGCCGACGAAACCCGTGCGCGTTACCCGGCCCTGTTCGATACGATGCCGATGCAGCGTGTCAGTTATCTCGTGCATTTCGAGTCCGGCGGCGAGCGGCTGACAGCGGATTCGACGCGACAACTCAACCGGATCGCCGCCACGGTGGCCGAATTGCCTGCGCCCGAAATCCAGGTGGTCGGGCATACGGATACCGTCGGCTCCGACAGTTTCAACGACGAGTTGTCGCTGCGGCGCGCGCGTATCGTGCGCGACCGCCTCATCGACAGCGGAGTCGATGCCAGGCGCATCGAGACGGTCGGGCGCGGTCGCCGCGAACTGCTGGTGGACACGCCCGCGGGTGTGGCCGAGCCGCGCAACCGGCGCGTCGAAATTCAGGTGCGCTGAGCGCAGCCGGCTTCCGACGCGGGCGCTGGGGGTTGAGGCTGGGGTGCCCGTCAGGGTGTCGCCAGGTGGATCTGTACGCGCGCGCCGCCGCCAGGTGAACGCAACAGTTGCAGATCGCCCTGCTGGCCGGCGACCAGGTCGTTGACGATCGCCAGTCCGACCCCATGGCCAGGGACCTGCTCGTCGCCACGCACATGCAACTGCAGCACCGAGGCCGTGTCGGCCGGGAAACCCGGACCGTCGTCGTCGACCCGGATCGTCAGTCCGCCCGCGTCGCGCGACACCGACACGTCCACCCGTTGCCTGGCCCACTTGGATGCGTTGTCCATCAGGTTGCCCAGCAATTCGAAGGCGTCACCCTCGTCGATGCGCCATTCCAGGTCCTGCGGGCAATCCAGCGTGAACACCAGGCCCTTGCCGGAATGGACCTTGGCCAGCGCATCGCGCACCCGCACGAGGATCGCTGCCAGACGCAGATACGGCGCAAAACGCGCCGAGCCGCTGGCAGCGGCGCGAGCCAGCTGGTGTTGCACGATGTCGTCCATGCGCCGCACCTGCTGCACGACGCTCGCGCGCAGCTGCCCCTCGGGTTCGTCGGCCGCACTGCGCAGCACCGACAGCGGGGTCTTCAGGCTGTGGGCCAGGTAACTCAGGGCCTCCTGGAAGCGGGTCTGGCGCACCCGCTCCTGGCGGATCAGCGTGTTGAGGTTGTCGGTGAGCGCCGCGATCTCGCTCGGGTAGTGTTGCCGCACCTCGGTCTGTTCGCCGCGTTCGATGCGCCGGATCTCGAGCGCGACGCGGCGCAGCGGCGACAGGCCCCATTGCAGCAGCGCGGCCTGCGACAGCAGCAGCAGCAGCCCGGCGCCGCCGAGCCAGGTCCACAAGGTGCGGGCAAAGGCGGCCACCTCGCGCCGGTACGTGGCGGCGTCCTCGAGCACCGAGACCTGCAGCACGGTGGACTGCTCCCCGACGATCCAGCGCACACCATAGGCGACGGCCAGGAAGTCCCGCCCGTCGGCCACAGGCGACGCGAGCCGCCATTGACCGACCGCGGCATCCTGCAGGAACGGCGGGTCGATGTTGACGGTGGAGGCCGAGCGCCAGCCCGTATGGCGCGCCAGGTTGCGTACGCTGGCATACAGGCCCGAACCGGGCAGCGACAGGCGCGGCTCGGGGAACGATGGCGGCATCACCAGCGTGCCGTCGGCATCGACCTCCGCCCCGGCCAGCAGCAGGTAGACCGTGCCTTGCAGCTGGGCGAAATGGGCCGCGCGCACGCTGTCGGTATGGGCGCGCTGCACGGCCCATCCGGCGGCGGCGACGAAGGCGATCAGCACCAGCGTGGCGCCCAGGATCAGGCGGGCGCGAATCGAGCGGCCCAGCAGGCGTTGCCACAGGTGCTCGGTCATGCGCGGCACCTGCGGCGCACGGGGTCCCAAGGCGCCGGACACCGCAGGTTCATTGCAGCGTGAACCGGTATCCGCGTCCGCGCACGGTCTCGATCGGCAACATGTCGCCGGCCGGATCGAGCTTGCGGCGCAGCCGGCCGACCAGGACTTCGAGCACGTTGCTGTCGCGGTCGTCGTCGTGCGGATAGAGGTAGTCGGAGAGTTCCTGCTTGCCCACGATGCGCGGACGCGCCCGCACCAGGTATTCGAGCACGCGGTATTCGAAGGTCGTCAGTTCCACCAGCGTGCCGTCGCGCCGGACCTGCTGCGCCGGCACGTCGATCGCCAGCGGTCCCAGCGTCAATACGTCCGACGCGGCTTGCGTCGCGCGGCGCAGCAACGCCTTGACGCGCGCCGCGAGTTCCGGGTATTCGAACGGTTTGACCAGGTAGTCGTCGGCGCCGGCCTCCAGGCCGGTCACCTTGTCCTGCCAGCCGCCCCGCGCGGTCAGGATCAGGACCGGCAAGGTGCGGCCGTCGGCGCGCAGCCGCTGCACGATGCTCAGGCCGTTGATCTTGGGCAGGCCCAGGTCGACGATGGCCAGGTCGACCGGGTATTCGCGCGCCTGGAACAGGCCGTCCTCGCCGTCCCCCGCCTGGTCGACGCGATAACCGTCGGCCTCGAGCCGGCGCGCCAGCGTCAGCCGCAGCGGGGCCTCGTCCTCGATCAGCAACAGCCGCATCGGTGTCCGGGCTACGGCCGGCGGCCGCGGTCGTTGCCGGCGTCGATGAACACCACCCGCACCTCGCCCTTGGGGGTCACCACCTTGACCCGCCACGCTGCGCGGCGTCCGGACTCGGTCTTCTCGACCGACAACACGCGTCCGCCGGTCTGGCGCTGCGCGGCGGCGGCGGCCTGGTCGCGGCTGACCTCGGCCCAGGCCGGCATCGACAAGGCCAGCGCGATGGCGCAACCGGCGAGCGCGCGGCAGGTGTTGCGTATCCGGATGCGGGCGGCAATGGTGCTCATGCCGGCATCGTACTACCGGCCCTGGTGCGCCAGCGGAGCGACCGACACCCGGACCTGGATCCGGGGGCCCGGATCACGGGGCATCAGCGCGGTGAAGGACTGTCCGCGGTAGTCGTACTGCACCTGGTAACCCGTCAGGCGTTGCTGCAGCTCGTTGACGGTCTGGCAGGTCTGCACCTCGCGCGGCACCTGTTCGTAGCGTTCGCCCCGGTGTCCGCCCCGGGCGACCCGATCGCCGGCAAATGCGCCGACCACGGCGCCCAGCGCGGTGGCGGCTTCGCGGCCATGCCCCTTGCCCACCTGGTTGCCCAGCACGGCGCCGGCAACACCCCCGACCAGGGCGCCGCCGTAGCCATGGCCGTCGCGGGTCTCGACCCGGTGGGTCTCGTTGATCCATTGGCTGGTGCAGTGCTGGCGCGGCACGGTCACGGTCTCGTATTGCGGCTGGACACTGCGGACACGCGCGGTGTCGATGTAGCTCTCGGCACGGGCCGTCAGCGCGGCGCTCGCCAGCAGCGGCACAAGAAGAATGAAGCGGTTCAAGCAAGGCTCCCGGGGTTGGAATGGAGCCGATGGTGCGCCGGCCTGCATGAATGCAGGCTGAACGGAATGCAGTGTGCTGCTGCGCTACAGGTCGAGTACCAGCACGGCGCTGCGCGAACGCGAGCAGCAGGGCAGGAACCGGTCGTTGGCTTCTTGCTCCTGCGGTGTGAGAAACATGTCCCAGTGCTCGGGTTCGCCCTCGAGCACCGTGGTCAGGCAGGTCCCGCAGACACCCTGGTGGCAGGACGTGGGGATCTGCACGCCACCGAGCTCCAGCGCCTCGAGCACGGACTGGTGTGGGTACACCGGGATCACGCGCCCGGAACGCGCCAGCTTGACCGAGAATTCCGGTTCCATCTGCCTCAGGCCTCCTGGTAGTTGCCGGCGGCGAACCGTACCGGCGGCGTGTGCGGGTCGAAGCTCACGCCCAGCGGATCGCGGCCTTCGCGCAAGGCGTCGAGTTGCTGCAGCAGCAGTCGACGCAGCATCACGATGCCACGGTCCGTCGTGGCCAGGTGTTCTTCCGAATGGCCGGCAATCGCGCCCTGGCTGACCATGGCCTCGACGTCGTTGGGGTAGCGCTGGTGCTCCTCTTCCGTCATCTCTTCCCACAACTTGCCGTTCATGCGGGTGCGCATCTCGGACAAGGCGCCCTGCGTGCGCACGCGGCCGACCACGTAGATGCGGAAATGGTGGTCGTCGATCGGCAACACCCATCCCAGGGATTCGACCCGACCGAATTGCTGCACGCGGGGATCGGGAATCACGCGCAGGGTCGGCAGGCCGGCCTCGCTGATGCGGCGCAGCGTCTTGCCGTCGGGCAGCGGACGCAGCGATACGGTGCGCACGCCGTGGTCACCGTATTCCCAGTGCACGTCCGGCTTGATCGCCATCTGTTCGACGAACTGCGTGCCGCTGAACGACGAATGCAGGATCACCACGTGGAAGGGATCGACCAGGTTCTCGTAGTGCTGCAGCCAGTTGCACGGAATGACGACCGGCCCGCCGCCGCCCAGGCTGTTGGCATTGGTCTCCAGGAACTCGCCTTCGTCCAGCGTCTCCAGGCATTCGTAGCGCGGCAGCACCGGCTTCTTGTCGGGCGGGCCCATGTAGGCCCAGACCAGGCCGTATTGCTCCTGCACCGGGTACCAGGGCTGGCGGACCTTGTCGCGCGCGCGCCCGCGCTCCGGCTCGCAGGGCTGGTCGACGCAACGGCCCTGCACGTCGAACAACCAGCCGTGGTAGCAGCAGCGGATGCCTTGTTCCTCGACCTTGCCGTAATACAGCGAGGTGCCGCGGTGGGCGCAGTGGGGGTGGACCAGTCCGGGTCGTCCGCGCTTGTCGCGGAACAGGATCAGGTCTTCGCCGAGCACCCGCAATTTGCGCGGGGTATCGGTGGCGTCCGTGGCCAGGGCGACCGGGTGCCAGTAGCGGCGCAGCAGTTCGCCCATCGGCGTGCCGGCTCCGACTTCGGTCAGTTCGGGGCGGTGGGTGCGCGCGGGCCGTCCGTACGCGGTGCCGCTGTCGGGCACGATGGCGATGGTGCGGCGCTCGGCCGGGGGCGAATGCAGGTCCATGGGCCGTGTGTTCAGTTGATGCTCACGCCGGCCGCCTTGACCAGAGCCGCCCATTGCGGGAGCTCCGACTTCTGCACCGCGGCGAACTCCTCGGGCGTGTTGCCCAGGGGCTCGAAGCCCAGGGCCTGCAGGCGCTCGCGTACCTCCGCGGTCTGCGTGATCTCGCGCAGCGCCGCCACCAGCTTGTCGACGACCGGTTGCGGCATCCGGGCCGGCCCCATGAATCCCAGCCAGCTGTCGAGCGCGAAGCCGTCGAAGCCTTGTTCCGTGAAGGTCGGCACCTGGGGCAACACGCTGACCCTGCGCGAACCGGTGATGCCGAGGATCTTGATCTTGCCGCCTTCGAGGCTGGCCTTGGCCGTGGCCGGGTTCGCCCAGGCGACGTCCAGTACGCCGCCGTACATGTCCAGGTGGGCGGCCGCTTCGCCCTTGTAGGCCACATGGTCCAGCGGTGCGCCGGTCTGGCGCTTGAACAGTTCGCCCGACAGGTGGGCCGAGGATCCGGTGCCCCAGGTGCCGTAGGTCACGCGTCCCTTGGCCTTGGCCCAGGCCACGAATTCCTTCAGGTTGCTGGCGGGATTGCCGGCCGGCACGACCAGCATCGGGCCGCCGGTGGCGATCTGGGTCAGCGGCTGGAAGTCGGCGATCGGGTCGTACGGGACCTTCTGCAGCAAGGGCACCGTGGTGTGGGTCAGCGACAGCGTCAGCAGGATGGTGTAGCCGTCCGGCGGCGCCTTGGCGACGAAGTCGGTGGACAGGATGCCCGCCGCACCGGGCTTGGCGTCGACGATCACCGGCTGCCCCCAGCGTTTGGTCAGGGCGGACTCGTAGGCGCGTGCGACGATGGCGATCGGTCCGCCACCGGTGCCGAACGGCACGATGCGAATGGTCCGGGTGGGATAGTCGGCGGTCTGTGCCAGCAACGGTGTTGCCGCCGTGGCCGCCAGGCCCATGATGAAATGGCGTTTGTTGATCGTCATGTTGTCTCCGTGTATTGATGCAAGGCAAGGAAATGATGCGACAGGCGGTCGCGAGGAGACAAGTCGAAATTATGGATATGAGTTATGGCCAATCGTGATATCCGCAGCCTGGACGTCGGCATGTTGCGGGCCTTCGAGGCGCTGGCGCAGGAACGCAGCGTGTCGCGCGCCGCGGCGCGCCTGTTCCTGAGCCAACCCGCGGTCAGCGCGTCCTTGAACCGCTTGCGCGACACCTTCGGCGACCCGCTGTTCACCCGCACGGCCCATGGCATGGAGCCGACCGCACGCGCGCTGGCGCTCGCGCCCCTGGTCGACCAGGTGCTGGCCGACATCGCGACGCTGCTGGAGCCGCAGCACGGATTCGATCCGGCGGCGTCCGACCGCATCTTCCGCATCGCGGGTTCGGACCACGCCAGCCATCGGCTGCTGCCGGAGTTGAGCCGGCGGCTGCTGGCATCGGGTTCCCGCATCCGCATCGTCTGGGAGCCGCCCGGCGTCTGGTCCTTGCGCGACCGGCTGCACAAGGGCGAACTCGACCTGGGCGTGGTGGCGCGCATCGAGCCGCCGCGCGACCTCGAGGTGGCCGTGTTGTACGAGGACCACTACGTGTATGCGATGCGGCGCGATCATCCGCGGGCTGGAACGGTCGCGACCCTGGACGACTTCTGCGCGACACCGCAGATCTTTCTCGGCTACGGGACGTCGACGCTCGAAGACCTGATCGACGG
>JBFIDI010000175.1:0-10450 GCA_041581405.1 Burkholderiaceae bacterium | reverse complement strand
CCTTGCTGCTGGTCATCGTGTTGTTGCCGTCGGTCAAGCGCAAGCGCGAGGAGGCTTTCGTCGAGGACTGACCACGGGCGCGCCCACTCACCGGAACGGCGCCTGCGGGCGCCGTTCTGTCTTGGGGTCGCCATGCGCCACGGGCTGGCCGACAATCGACGCGAACTGCCCGCGAGCGTCCATGAACCTTCCCGCCCAGCATCCGCAACGCGTCGTATTGCACAACGAGGTGCACGCCAGGCCGCCCGAGGCGATGCAGGCGCCGCAATCGATCTCGCGCGTGGTGATGGTGTGTGATGCGCAGCAGCGCCAGGCCAGTCGCGCGCATCTGGCCCGGTTGTTGCACGATCACCATCTGCCGCAACCCGACGAGGACGCCACCCACCTGCGGCTCGACGTGGGTGGATTCCGGATCCGCTGGGAACTGCATACCGAATTCGTCACCTGGACCTTCATTCACAGCCGGCCCGCGGCGACGCTGGACATGCGCGATCCGCAGACCGCGTTGCGCGAGGTGCCGCGCGCCTGGCTTGCGGCCTTGCCCGGCCAGGCGGTGGCCTGCCTGCACCTGTGGATCCTGCCGTCCGGCGCCAGCGACACCGACGCCCTGGTGCGCGCCTTGCTGCAGGAGGAAACCCTGGTGGCTTCGACGGTTGCCGACGGCTTCGGCGAGCTCTATACGGACTTCGCGATCCATGCCGACGGGTTCTCGCGCATGTTGCTGCTCACCGGCGGCATGACGCCACGCCGGCTCGGCCGCCTGGTGCAACGCCTGCTGGAAATCGAGACCTACCGCATGGCGGCCTTGCTGGGATTGCCGGCCGCGCGCGGCGTGGCCGCGGTGCTGGCCAGCGCGGAACGCGAGCTGGCCGAACTCGCCGAATTGATCCGCTCGGCGACGCGGGCCGACGAACCGATGCTGCTCGATCGCCTGACCCGGCTGGCCGGCCAGGTCGAAAGCCAGCATGCGACCACCCATTCGCGCCTGTCGGCCAGTGCCGCCTATTTCGAACTGGTCGACCGCCGCATCCAGGACATCGCCGAATCGCGCCTGGCCGGCATGCAGACGGTACGGGAGTTCATGGACCGGCGGTTGAGCCCGGCACGCAGCACCTGCGAATGGGCCGCGCGCCGGCAGGATGCCTTGTCGCAACGCGTCTCGCGTATCAGCAACCTGCTGCGCACCCGGGTCGAGATCGAGCAGCAGCAAAGCAGCCAGGAGTTGCTGACCGCGATGAACCGGCGCCAGGGCATGCAACTGAAGCTGCAGTCGACGGTCGAGGGCTTGTCGGTGGCCGCCATCACCTACTACATGGTGGGCCTGGTGTCCTACCTGGCCAAGGCCGCCCAGCCCTGGGGCTGGCCGCTGAGCCCGGAGACCAGCGCCGCGATCGCGATTCCCGTGGTGGCGTTGTGGGTGTGGCGCGCGATGCGGCGCCTGCACCGGGACCTAGGCCGCGGCACCGATTCGCACTGACGGAGCCGGCCGCACCGGGCGCGGTGCGGACCATTCAAGCCTGCCTGGGCCGCGCCTTCTCCAATTGGGCCAGGCGGCGCGTGATCATTGACGATTGCTCCAGCATGCACGACCGCACCGCGGGCATGCGCTTGCGGTCGAGCCGGGTGTTCAGGGCCGCCACGCTGATGGCCGCCACGACCTGGCCGCGCGGGTCCCGCACCGGAACGGCCACCGCGCTGGTGCCGGGCATGACACCGTCCTGCGCGTAGACGAAACCCGCCTGCCGGGCCGCGCGGACCTTGTCCAGTACCGCGGAGGCGAGAAAGTCGGAGCGTTCCAGCCGCACCGCATTGGACTGCGTGATGCGTTCGGACAGGTCCTGCTCCAGGCCGGCCAGCAGCACCACGCCGGACACACTGGCGCCCAGGGGCCTGCGCGCACCTTCTTCGATCGACAGCACCTGGATCGCATGGTGTCCCAGCGTACGGCCGATACACACCGAGTCGGCGCCATGGCGCACGCTCAGAAAGGCCACGTCGCCGATCTGTTCCACCAGGGCATGGAGGTAGGGCTGGGCAATGGTCTTGATCGGGAAACGGTTCGTGCGCGCCAGCCCGAGCAGGGACATCTCAGGGCCGATGCGATAGCGGCGTGTCTGCGGGTCCTGCTCCACCGCGGATTCCTGCACCAGCACCTTGAGCAGCCGGTGCACGGTGGAGTGGCTCAGTCCGGACATGGCTGCGATGTCGCTGATGCGAACCCCTTGTTCCATGCCGCAGGCCACCAGCCGCAACACGGCCATCGCGCGCTGGATGCTTTGCACACCGGCGCCGGAGTCGCCGGTGTGTTCGCCCGACGGCGCCATCGGGGTTGCCATCGGTTTGTGCGGACTCATGTCCCGGGTACGGCGGGCATCACGGTCTTGGCGGTCTGGGCGATGGCGCGCAGCGTGACGGTCGGTCCGAGCGTGGCGTAGGTAGGGCCTGCCAGGCGGCAGATCGGATCGAGTTCGATGGAGTCGATCTTGCCGTCGCGCACCAAGCCGTCGCGCACATGAAAAACCATCACCTCGCCGACCAGGAATTCCGAGCCGGTGTCGCCGAACGCGCAGGCATGGCGCAAGCGGCATTCCATGGCGATCGGCGGTGCCGCCAGACGCGGCACCGCGATCTGATCGCTTGCCACGGTTTCCAGGCCCAGCAACGCGACTTCGCTGACCTGAGGCGGGTGTTCCACGGCACTGTCATGGATCGCCTCGACCAGCGTGGCGTCGCCGATGTGCACCACGTATTCGCCGGTGGCGTGGATGTTGTTGCCCGTGTCCTTGCGCCGTCCGGCCTTGCGCCCGACGTTGATGCCCAGCATGGGCGGCTTGCTCGAGACGAAGGTGAAGGCGCTGAACGGCGCCAGGTTCAACACCCCGTCGCTCGACTGGCTGCAGACCCATGCGATGGGTCGTGGCACGACGACGCCGGTGAGAAGTCGGTAGGTCTGCTGGGGGTCGAGGTCTCGGGCCAGGATGCGCATGGAGGACGTCCGGAAGGGGAGGGGTGGTTGCGGGGTTGCAGGAAGGCACCGATGCTATGGACCTCGCCCGGGCATGTCCACGTCGAACTGCATGATATGTCCATCATACGGAAAAAAGTATGCACCAGGCCGCACGCATGGCCGCGCAGGCAGCGTGGACGCAGCGTCCCGCCCCCTGCCGTGTTTGCCACTGTCGCAAACCTAGTGCAAGGGCCGATGCCGGTCGTGAGGACGCCTGGGTGTACCGGCTGATCTGCGATCGCCTCCGGGAGTCACTTTCAAGGATTGTCCGCATTGCGGAATCAATGGCACGTTTTTCCTTGAGAGTCATGGACATCAAACCTACAGTGGCGCTTCGGGGCAACCCGCCGTGATCAACCGCAGACCCAGGAGACACTCATGAAGAAATACCTCGCCGCATGCGCCGTGGCCGTGTTCGCAACCGCCGCGCTGGCCCAATCGCAATGGCCCGACAAGCCGGTGCGCCTGATCGTGCCGTACCCGCCGGGCGGCAATGTCGACAGCGCGGCGCGCATCATCAGCGAACGGCTCGGCGCCGTATTCAGCCAGCAGTTCCTGGTCGAGAACAAGGCTGGCGCGGGCGGCCTGATCGCGGGCGAATTCGTTGCCCGGTCGGCTCCCGACGGGTATACCTTTTTCGTCGGCGCCAATGGCCCGATCCTGTTCGCACCGCTGATCTTCAAGCGCGATGTCTACCACTGGAAGAAGGATTTCGTGCCGGTCAGTTCGGTCTCGTTCACGTCGCTGGTGCTCCAGGTCAATCCGTCCACGCCGTACAAGACGGTGGCGCAATTGCTGGAAGCCGGCAGGAACCCGGCCGTCAAGCTGTCGATGGCGTCGCCGGGTGCGGGTACGACCAACCACCTGCTCAGCGAACTGGTACAGGAGCAAAGCGGCGCCAAGTGGCTCACGGTGCAATACAAGGGCAATGCGCCGGCGACCTCCGACCTGCTCGGTGGCCAGGTCGACTTCAACTTCGACCAGGTGTCGGTGGCGCTGCCGTTCATCAAGGACGGCCGCACCCGCGCATTGGCCGTGAGTTCACCGAAACGCCTGTCCCAGTTGCCCGATGTTCCGACCCTGCAGGAGGCCGGCTTCAAGGGCCTGACGGCCGAGACCTTCACTGGTGTGCTGGCCCCCAAGGGTACGCCGCCGGAGATCGTAAAGCGCCTGTCGGACGCGTTGCAGAAGCTGCTGGCCGAGAAGGGCGTGCAGGACAAGTTCGCCGGCCTGGGAGCGGAGTCGCGCGGCAGCCCGCCCGAGCAGTTCACCGAATACCTGACCGCCGAAGACGAGCGCTGGACGCCCATCATCAAGAAGATCAACATCACCTCGCAATGAACACGACCCATGCGCCATTGGCCCGGGCGGGGCACGCGACGCGCGTCAGCGTCCATGTGGAGGGTTTCAGCCACAAGAACCCGATCCCGGCCGCCAGCCGCATCGGGCCCTTGCTCGAGAGCGGCAGCGTGCTCGGCGTGGACCCGGACACCGGCGTGCTGGCCGACACGATCGAGGAGCAGTGCCGGCACATGCTGGACAACGTGCGACGCATCGTCGAGGCGGGCGGCGGGACGACCCGAGACATCGTCAAGCTGACCGTCTGGATGAAGGACCGCAGCCAGCGCCCGGCGCTCAATGCGCCCTGGCTCGCCATGTTCCCCGATCCCCAGTCGCGACCGGCACGCCATGCCATCGTGGCGCCCGAACTCGACATGGGCAAGCTGGTCGAGTGCAGTTTCACCGCCTACATCACCTGACCGCCAGGACAAGCCGACGATGCCCGAATACCTCCCCTTCGACCCCCATCCGAGTGCGCCCCGGCCGTTGCCGCCACCGCGCGCCTGCGACAGCCAGTTCCATGTCTTCGGACCGCCGCATCGATATCCGGTGCGGCCTGGCGCCGCCTACACCATGCCGACCGCAACCTGGCAGGTCGCCCACACGCTGCACGCGACGCTTGGCATCGAACGCGGCGTGATCGTGCAGGCCACCACCTACGGCGCCGACCATGCCGTGGTGCTCGACGCGCTGGAAGGACTCAACGCCGGCGGGCAACGTAACTACCGGGGTTGCGCGAACGCCGCCGTGCTGCTCGAAGGCGATGATGCGGTGCTGCACCGGCTGCATGACGCCGGCATCCGGGGTGCGCGCTTCACCCGTGGCGGCCTCGGCATCCAGTTCTCGCCGGCGCAACGCAGCCGCGCGCTCGGCCGCATCAAGGAGCTCGGCTGGTACGTGAAAGTGCAACCCGAACCCGATGGTATCTGTGCCCAGCTCGACGATTTCGAAGGGCTGGACGTGCCGATCGTCCTCGACCACATGGGGCGCGCGGATCCCACGCGCGGCGATGCCGATCCGTCGCTGGTGCTCATGCTCGAGTGGCTGGGTCGTGGCAATGTCTGGGTGATGTTGTCCTTGTCGGAGAAGTTGTCGCGGCAGGGCGAGCCCTGGGACGACGTGGTTCCGCTGGCGCAGCGCCTGATCGCCGCGGCGCCTGATCGCTGCATCTGGGCCAGCGACTGGCCCCATCCCGTGTCGGTGAAGCAGCCTCCCAACGAAGGCGCATTGCTGGAACTGCTGTACCGCTTCGCGCCGGATGCCGCCACGCTGCACAAGGTGCTGGTCGACAACCCGGCGCAATTGTTCGGCTTCGATGCCGCCTGACGGACCCCACCAAGAAAGCATCCATGCGACTTGTCAGTTTCGAACACAACGGCCATGCGGGCTGGGGTGCCGCCACCGATCGTGGCGTGGTCGACCTCGGCCGCCGGCTGCCCGCCCATGCATCCGTGCTGGCATTGCTCAGGGGCGGCCCCGACGCGATGCGCGAGGCGCGGCAGCTGGCCGATGCCAGCGCTGCCGACCATGCGCTGGACGCCGTGCAGTTGCTGCCGCCCATTGCCCGTCCGGGCAAGATCTTCTGCATCGGCGTCAACTATGCGCACCGCAATGCCGAATACAAGGATGGCAGCGACCTGCCCCGGTATCCCAGCATCTTCATGCGGGTGCCGGAGTCGCTGGTCGGCCACGGGCAGGCGCTGATACAGCCGCACGAGTCCCGGCAACTCGATTACGAAGGCGAGATCGTGATCGTGATCGGCCGGCAGGGGCGCCGCATCGCGCCCGAACACGCCTGGAGCCATATCGCCGGGTTCACCTGCATGAACGAGGGCACGATACGCGACTGGGTGCACCATGCCAAGTTCAACGTGACCCAGGGCAAGAACTTCAATGCCTCGGGCGCAATCGGCCCCTGGATCGCGACGGCCGACGGGTTCGGCCAGGGCGAGCAGCCGATGCGGGTGCAGACCCGGGTCAACGGCGAGTTGCGGCAGGACGACACGACCGACCACCTGATGTTCGACTTCCCGTTCCTGATCGCCTACCTGTCCACCTTCACCACGCTGGAGCCGGGCGACGTGATTGCCACCGGCACGCCCATCGGTGCCGGCATCCGCTTCGAGCCGCCCCGGTTCCTGCAACCCGGCGACGTGGTCGAAGTCGAGGTCAGCGGGGTCGGCATCCTGCGTAACCGCGTGGAGGCGGAATCGTGAGCGCCGCCGGTGCGCCGCAGGGTGCCGACACGCCTGGGCGTCCGATGCTGAGCGCCGCGCAGATCGCCGATGCGGCTGCGCGGATCGATGCCGCCGAGCGATCGCTCGTTCCGTGCCGGCAGATTTCACTGGATTACCCGGCCATGACGATGGCCGATGCCTATGCGGTCCAGTTGGCCTGGATGGACCTCAAGATGGCGGCCGGCCGACGCTGCGTCGGTCACAAGATCGGGCTCACGTCCAAGGCCATGCAGCGGGCGGTGAAGATCGACGAGCCCGACTTCGGCACCTTGCTCGACGACATGATGTATCGCGAAGGATCGACCATCCCGTGCGACCGCTTCCTGCAGCTCAAGATCGAGGCCGAGCTGGCCTTCGTGCTCGACAAGCCCTTGTCAGGGCCCGACTGCAGCCTGTTCGACGTGCTCGATGCCACGGCCTATGTCACGCCCGCGCTGGAGATACTCGATGCGCGGATCCAGCGCATCGACCCGGAAACCGGCCGTGCGCGCACGGTGCTGGACACCATTTCGGACAACGCTGCGAATGCCGCGCTGGTGCTGGGCGGCCGTGCCTTCAAGCCGGACGGCGCCCATGTCGACCTGCGCCGGATCGGGGCTGTCGTCAGCCGCAACGCGGAGGTGGAGGAAACCGGCCTGGCCGCCGGCGTGCTCGGCCATCCGGCCTACGGCATCGCCTGGCTGGCCAATCGGCTGCATGTACACGGCGTCACGCTGCAGGCGGGCGAAGTGGTGCTGGCAGGCTCGTTCATCCGGCCGATCGACGTGCAACGGGGCGACACGATCGTGGCCGACTACGGTGAATTCGGGTCGGTCGCCTGCCACTTCGGTTGACCGCAGCCGGATCTCGGCTCAGGGCTTGGTCGTCCGGGCCTTGGGCACCGGCAGCCGCACCGCCGCCGGTGGCTTGGATACGGGTGTGGCCGCGGAGGCCTGATCGCGTTGTCGCAACGCCAGCTGTTCCATGCGCTGGGACGGCGTGATGGCGGTCTTGCCGCTCAGGGCGTCCAGCCTGTCGCCCATGGCCAGCGCCATCTGGTCGATGCGCAGCTGCGCCGGCGGGTGCGTGCTCAGCGACAGGCTGAACACCGGGTTGTCCGGCGTGGCCGCGCGCAGCTGTTGCAGCACGGCCGGCAGGCCGTAGGGATCGAAGCCCGAACTGGCGGCCAGCGTGACGCCGAGCCGGTCGGCCTCGTATTCGTCTTCCTGGTCCAGTCCCTTGGCGTACAGGTTGCGCCCGAGCCCGATCAGCTGTGCCGACAAGGCGCCGCCGAGGTTGTTGTTCAGCTGCGAGCCGATCAGCTGGGTCACGATGCCGGCACGCGCATTCTTGCGGATCGCCTCGAGGTGGTGGCGTTGCACGACGTGGCTGATCTCATGCGCCAGGATGCCGGCGAGTTCGGACTCGTCCGCGACGCGGTCGATCAGCCCCTTGGTGACGAACACGAAACCGCCGGGCGCCGCGAAGGCATTGAAGCCGTTGTCGTCGAGCACCGCGAACGTCCATGGCAGTTCGGGCCGTCCGGACTGCAGGCTGAGCCAGCGTCCGAGCTGGTTGACGTAGCGCTGCAACTGCATGTCCGGATGCAAGGCCTTGCTGCCGAGCAGGACGGCCGAGAGCTGGCGGCCGATCTCGATCTCCTGTGCCGGCTCGATCTGTGTCGTCGACTGCGACAGCAGGTTCATCAGGTCGGACGCCAGGGCCGCGTTGCCGGCCGCCGTACCGGAGCCGGCGCCGGACCCGATCAGGGCGTTGCCGAGAATGGCAGCGGCGGGATTGGCCGGTTGCGCGGGTGCGGCCGGCTGGGCCGGCTGCGGTGCCGGTGCGGAGTTCTGCGCCGGACGCAGCAGTTGCTGGAACAGGTTCAGCGCCTTGGTTGCGTCCTGGCTGAGCGCCGGCAGCGGAGCGCCGGACAGCAGCCCCAGTGCCAGCACGGCCGCGGCCCGTGCGATCGGGCGTCGGGACGAGCGACGCGACCTCGGTGTGGTGGTCGTCGTCATCGGTTGCCCCCTCCCGCGCCGGTGGTGCCGGGTGGGGTGGCCGCCTGGGACGGGATCGGCGGCGCCGGCAGGGGTTCGATGGCCAGCGGGGTCAGGCCGGCGACCGCGCCGAACTGCTGGGCCTGGGCCGCGTTCATGTGCAGCGTCTCCATCATCGTGACGGCGGTCAGGTTGGGCTGGGCGTTGGCGATCTCCTCGGCTCCCAGGCCCCGGATGCCGATGGTGGCGGTCTGCATCGGCTTCGTGGGCGCAAGGGTGTTGCCGCCCCCGAACAGGCTGGTCAGGCCGCGCAACGCACCGGTGGCGAAGTTGCCGCCGGAGGCCACGGGTGTGGTGCCGACGTCGAACAGATGGACCCAGCCGGTCTGGCCCGTGGCCGTGCGCACTTCGATCCAGGGACCACGACGCGCTTCGAGTCGCGTCAGTGGTGTCTGGGCCGGCAGCGCGGCCAGTTCGGCGGCGGCGGCGGCCGGTGCGTCGCGCAGCTGTGTATCGCGCTTGACCGTGACCGTGTCGGCGTGCGCCAGTGCGGCCTGGCTGATCAGCAGCCACGACGCGATGGCCCGTGCGCTGCGGCAGGTTTGTATGCCCATGTCCTCACTCCCGTTTCTTGCGCATTATTATCGGATTCGCGACGATCGGGCACCGTGGTGCATGATCGACTTCTCGATACCCATACAGCAACGGAGTTTCACATCATGGTCAAAGCCATACAGATCGACAAGAACGGCGGTCCCGAGGTCCTCGCAATGGTCGACGTCGAGGTCGGCGAGCCGGGGCCGGGTGAAATCCGCATCCGCCACAAGGCCGTCGGTCTCAACTTCATCGATGTCTACCAGCGCACCGGTCTGTACGCCTTGCCGATGCCGCTGCGCCTGGGCATGGAGGCCTCGGGGGTGGTCGAGGCGGTGGGCGAGGGCGTGACGCATCTCAAGGTCGGCGACCGCGCGGCATACGCCAGCCAGCCGCCCGGCAGCTACAGCGAGGCGCGGGTGATGCCGGCCAAGACCGTGTGCGTGTTGCCGGACGCGATCTCGTTCGAGACCGGCGCGGCGATGATGCTCAAGGGCCTGACCGCGCAGTACCTGCTCAAGCGCACGCAGCCGCAGGGTGGCCTGCAGGCCGGCGACCATGTGTTGTTTCATGCCGCGGCCGGTGGCGTCGGGCTGATCGCCTGCCAGTGGGCCAAGGCCATGGGCCTGCAGTTGATCGGCACCGCCGGCTCGGACGCCAAGTGCGCATTGGCCAAGGAACATGGCGCGGTGCACGTGATCAACTACACCCGCGAGGACTTCCTGGCCCGTGTCAAGGAGATCACCGGCGGCAAGGGCGTGAAGGTGGTCTACGACTCGATCGGCAAGGACACCTGGGAAAAGTCGCTCGACTGCCTGTCGCCGCTGGGCCTGATGGCCAGCTTCGGCAACGCCTCGGGCGCGGTGCCGCCGTTTGCGCCCGGTATCCTGGGGGTCAAGGGCTCCTTGTACGTGACCCGCCAGACGTTGTTCACGCACATCGCCACGCGCGAGACCACGCAGGCCATGGCCGACGACCTGTTCGCCGCCGTCGTGGGCGGAGACGTCAAGATCCGGATCGACCAGCGTTATCCGCTGGAGCAGGTCCAGCAGGCGCATCGGGACCTCGAGGCGCGCAAGACGACGGGTTGCACCATCCTGACGCTCTGACGCGATCCGTCGGCGGCCGGCCGGCGGGAGCCGGGCCGGTCAGTCCTGCGCGTCGAGCACCGACTTCTTGAGCCGGTTCGGCGCCAGCGCGCCGGCCGAGTCCAGGATCGGATAGGCGATCGAGCAGATGTGGGAGTTGATGCGCTTGAGGTCGCTGATCAGGTCCAGGTGCAGTGAGCTGGT
>JBFIDI010000174.1:0-10453 GCA_041581405.1 Burkholderiaceae bacterium | reverse complement strand
CGACTTCGGCACCAACGAGATCGCGGTCCGCGAGATCTGCCGTCCCGGCGGCGATGCCGCGTACTGGTTGCGACTGGTGGCGCTGGGCAAGCTGCTGCAGGCGCCGCTGGCCATGCTCGGCCTGATGGCGGTGCTGCTGCTGCTGCAGTACCCGCCGCACATCGTGCAGGCCGGTGCCTGGGCCGCCTGCAGTCTGCTGTTCATGGCCGGGGTCGGCGTCTACCGCGTGGTGTTCAAGTCGACGCTGACGATGGAGCTCGAGATGGTGGCCGAGGTCACCTCGGTGCTGCTGTCGCTGCCGCTGATCGCCTGGGCCCTGCACCAGCAGGGGGGCCTGAGTGCCCTGATGGCCTGCCATGTCGCGTCGCGCGCGTTGTTCCTGCTGCTGTGCCACCTGCTGGCCTGGCGACGCTGCCGCTTCACGTGGAGCGGCCCCTGGCGCCAGCCGCTGCGGGAGCTGTACCGGCTGGCCGCGCCCATCGGCCTGATCGGATTCCTGGTGGCGCTGTACGAGGCACTGGACCTGATCATCCTGTCCAAGATGGGCCAGACCATGGACCTGGCCTGGTATTCGGCGGCGCAACGCATCGTGTGGCCGGTATTGCTGCTGCTGGCGGCGATCGGCAACACGATGTACCCGGTGCTCTCGCGGTATTGGCCGGCCGACCCGGCGCGGTTCGCGCGTTCGTGCCAGGTGGCGCTGGAGGCGGTGCTGTTCGTGGCCGGCGGCACGGCGGCCGTGACCTTCGCCGGCGCGCCGTTCTGGATGGGCCTGCTGGGGCCGCAGCTGGCCGACGGCGCGGCGGTCATGCGCATACTGGCGCTGCTGGTGTTCGTCAAGGCCGTGGCCGCGACCCTGGGGCCGGCCCTGTATGTCGTCAACGCCCAGCGCCAGGTGCTGGGATTCATCACGCGTGCGTTGCTGATCAAGGCGCTGCTGATCGGCGTGCTGGTGGGTCCGTTCGGCTACCTGGGCGTGGCCGCGGCCGCCGTCACGGTCGAGTTGCTGTTCGCTGCCGTGCCCACGGTGCGGCTGCTGCGCAAGACGTCGTCGTGGCGCGGCGAATGGGGCATGCCGCTGCGCATCGCCGGCGCCATGGTGCTGAGCGCCGGCCTGGGCCACACCATGGGCGACGCCGGCGGACTCGTCTCGGCCGCGCTGGCCGCCGCGTTGTACCTGCTGCTGTCGCTGGCCTTCGGCGTCATCAGCCGACCCCGCATCGCCGCGCTGCTGGCGACACGCCGGCCATGAGCAGCCGCCCCGCAACCGTCGGTCCGGCGCCGCGCGTGGCGCTGATCTCGGTCGGCATCGGGCGGGTGCAGCGCGGTTTCGAGCGTTATTTCTCCGACCTGTTCGACGTGCTGCAAGGCCCGGTTGCGCTCACCTTGTTCAAGAGCGGCGGCGCAAGCGGCGCACACGAGCGGGTGCCCGCCGGGCTGCGCCTGGTCACCGCGCTGGTGCGCCGACTGCCGGGCCGCTGGTGGGGGCGCAGCCCGTACCACCGGGACTGCCTGGCCTATGCGATCTGCCTGCTTCCGGCGTTGTGGGGCGGGCGCTTCGAGCTGATCCATTGCATCGACCCGCCGCTGGCCGCGGTGCTGGGTCGCTTGCGTGGTCTCGGCCTGTTGCGAACGCCGCTGCTGTTCACGGAAGGCAGCCTGATGCCCCCGTCGTATTACCCGTCGGCCTCGCACATCCACCATGTCGGGCAGGCCGCCATGGCGTCCGCCGTCGCGTCCGGCGTGCCGGCGTCGCACATGACGCTGGTGCCTTGCGGCGTGCACGGCGAGCGTTTCCCGCCACCCGAACCGGAAACCCGCGAACGACTCCGCCAGCGCCATGGCGTGGCGCCGCAGTGCCTGGTCATCCTGGTGGTCAGCGCGCGCATGCGCAACCACAAGCGGGTCGACCACGTGATCGACGAGGTGGCGCAGCTGTTGCCGCCGACACCCCCCGACGAGTTGCTGCTGTGGATCGACGGCCATCCCGAGGAGGCCGAGATCGACACCCTGGCCCGCAACCGCCTCGGTGCCCGTTGCCGGATCAGCCACGTGGGCACGGACGAGGTCGCGGAGCTGTACCAGCTGGCCGACCTGCTGGTGCATGGCGCGCTGGAAGAGTCGTTCGGGCTGGTCATCGTCGAGGCCATGTGCAGCGGCCTGCCGGTACTGGTGCACGACAGCCCGCACTTCCGCTGGCTGGTCGGCGACGACGGGCAGACCGTGGACATGGAGCGGCCGGGCGCGCTGGCCGACGCGCTGCGCCGCTGGAGCCGCCTTGCGCCGGCCGATCGTCCGCGGCCCGACGTGGGCCGGGTGCGGGCGCGCTTCGACTGGCGCGCGCTCGCGCAGGACTACGCCGCCCTGTACCGGCATACGATCGACGGCGCGAGCCGACCGCAGCACGCCTGCGCAACCCCACCAAGCCCAGGGCACACACCATGAAACACGCACTCCTGCAGGCCGTCGGCCGCTGGGTCGCCCGGCATCGCCACGACTGGCTGGTCCGGCGCGCCGCCGGCCTGAGCCGCCATATCCTGGACTGGCAAGCCAACCTGGACTACGAACTCGACAGCAACGGCGAGGCGCTGGTACTTCGCCGGCTGGCCCCGTTCGAGCCACGCGTGATCGTCGACGCCGGCGCCAACGTCGGGGACTGGTCGCTGGCCGCGCATGCCTGTTGTGCGCAAGCGCAACTGCATGCGTTCGAGATTTCCCCGCCCACCTTCCAGACCCTGCAGGCCCGCCTGGCCGGGCACGCGCGCGTGCAGCTGCACAACCTGGGCCTGTCGGACGCGCCCGGCGAGGTCACGCTGCACCATTACGAACAGGCGCCGGCGCTGACCACCGTGACCGACTATCCGCATCCGTATGCGTCGCAGGCCGTGCGTGCCCAAGTGGTGCGCGGCGACGACTTCCTCGAGCAGCTGGGCGTGTCGCATGTCGATCTGCTGAAGATCGACGTCGAAGGCATGGAGGACAAGGTGTTGCGCGGCTTCGAGCGCCTGTTGCGCGAGCGCGCGGTCGACCTGGTGCAGTTCGAATACGGCCGTGTCAACATCATCAGCCACTTCCTGCTGTCCGACTTCCATGCCCTGTTCCAGTCGCACGGATACCGGGTCGGCAAGTTGTACCCGGACGGTGTCGAATGGCGCGCCTATACGCTGGCCGACGAGGATTTCCGTGGCCCCAACTACCTGGCATGCCGGGAGGATCGCTCCGACCTGCTGCAAGCCTTGTCCTGTGCGCGCGGCGCATGACATGAGCGACGATGCGCCGCCGTGGACCTGGTCGCAGACGCGGCAACGGCTGCGGGCCGATCGCGCGCGACTGCGCGAGTACTGCGCGCCCGATGCGGACGGCATCGGCGTCTACCTGCATCCGGGCTTCGTCTGCGTGTTGCTGCACCGGCTGTCGCACCACTGCCACCGGCGCGGACATCGCTGGCTGGCCCGGCTGTGGTGGCACCTCAACACCATCGCCAGCGGCGCAGACATCAGCGCGCCGGCCGACCTCGGAGCCGGCCTGCTGATTCCCCATCCCCTGGGGGTCGCCATCGCCGGCCGGGCCGGGCGCAATCTCACGGTGATGGCCTGTTCGGGCCTGGGCGGCGAACTGGGCCGACGCGACGACGTCGGCGCCGGCCCGGGACTGCCCTGGCTCGGTGACGACGTCTGGATCGAGCCGCGCAGCGGCGTCATGGGCCCGGTGCGCGTGGGCGACAGGGTCCGTATCCGCGCCGGTCTGCCGGTGGCCATCGACGTGCCCGACGACACCGATGTCCGTTGGCCGCCACCGACCATCGTCGAGCAGCCGGCGGCGCCGGTCGGGGAGTCGCCCGTGAGCCGCCGGGCCGCTCCCAAGGCGAACAGCCCCGCAGCGCACAGCGCGGAGGGGAGTCCGGAGAGCCGCCGGGCCGCTCCCAAGGCGAACAGCCCCGCAGCGCGCAGCGCGGAGGGGGGGCCGGAGAGCCGCCGGGCCGCTCCCGAGGCTAATAGTCCCGCAGCGCGCAGCGCGGAGGGCAGCTCTGCAACCCGCGCACGCGCGGGGTGCGTCTGCAGTCGCGAAGACGGCTGGTCGCCGGTGTGGCGCGCCGTGCATGCCGACGTGACCCGTTTCCTCAACAAGTCGCCCGAGAACCAGGCGGTCGGCGACACGCTCAGGAGCCGCACCGGTGCACTGCTGACGCCGCAGTTGCTGTGCCTGCTGCTCTACCGCATGGCGCACCGTCTGCATGTTGCCGGGTGGCGCCGCCTGGCACGCGCCCTCGTGCGCGCCAACGCCGTGCTGCATCGGGTGCATATTTCTGCCGACAGCTGCATCGGACCGGGTTGCCTGCTGCCGCATCCGGCCGGGCTGGTGTTCGTGGGCCACGCAGGGCCGCAGCTCACGCTGTATTCGATGGCCGTCTGCTGTCCGTCCGACCCCGCACCGCTGGCGCCGGCGGAGCAGGGCCCGCATCTGGGCGAACGTGTCAGCGTGGGTGTGCATGCGGTGTTGTCGGGGCCGCTGCACGTGGGTGACAACACCGTGATCGGGCCGTGCCTGAACGTCCGGCAGTCGCTGCCGGCCGGCGTGATGGTTTTGGCACGGGGCTGGCGTGCACGCATGCATGCGCGTGCGCACGCCGGATCGCCCCCGTCGCGCCGAGCAGACCTATAGAATGAAAAACATCGAGACCACACCGCGTGAGCTGCGCGACAGTCAATAGCCATGGCCTCACTGGGAGCGTCACTTGAACGAACGGTAGCCCAACACGGCCGGCGCCCGGCCGTGATCGATTCCGACGGTCGTATCTGGGACTGGTCTTCCTGGGGCTCGCTGGTGGCCTGCAGCGCGAGCTGGCTGGCGGCGCAGGGCCTGCGGCGCGCTCAGCGCTTCGCGATCGTGGGACTCAACTCCAGCCGCTTCGCGGCGCTGTTGCAGGCCGGCTTTCGGGCCGGCTGCATCCCGGTGCCGATCAATCACCGCCTGGCGCCGCGCGAGGTGGCGGCCATCCTTCAGCAGGCCCGCTGCCACCGCTGGCTGATCGAACCGGAGTTCGCCGCGCTGGCCGACGCGCCCGAGCTCGCCGCGTGGCGTGACAGCTGCATCCTGTTGCCGGCCGAGCCGTGGTCCGCGACACTCGCGTCACAGCCCGAGGCGCCGCTGGCGGCGGTGTCGCCCGCCGACGAGGCGCTGCTGCTGTTCACCGGCGGAACCTCGGGGCGGGCCAAGGGCGTGCCGCTCAGCCATGCGCAGATCCTGGCCAATGCGCTGCAGACCGGCAGCGTGCTGGCCCCGCGCGTCGATGACGTGGTGCTGCACGTCGCACCGATGTTCCATTCCGCCGAACTGGTGCTGGCCGGTTATGCGCTGCACGGCGCCGCCCATGCCTATCTGCCGCGTTTCACGCCCGAGCTGTTGCTGTCCGCCGTGCAGCGCCATCGTGTCACGGCCACGTTGCTGGTGCCGACGATGCTGGTCATGCTGCTGCGATCGGGCCTGGTCGCGCAACACGACGTCGGCAGCCTGCGGCGGATCATCTACGGCGCCTCGCCGATGTCGCCGGAGGCGATCGAGATGGTGGCACAGCAACTGCCGGACGTCGCGCTGGTCCAGGGGTACGGCCTCACCGAAACCGGGCCGTTGTTGACCATGCTCGATGACGACACGCATCGAAAGGCGCTCGGCGGGGAGCACCGCGAACGCATGGGCTCGTGCGGTCGCGCCTTGCCGGCGGTCGAGTTGCGCATCGTCGATGCACAGGGTGATGAACTGCCGCAAGGCGAGGTCGGCGAGATCGCGGTACGCGGCCCCAATGTCTTCGCCGCTTACCTCGACGACCCGCAGGCCACCGACGAGGCCTGGCGCGGCGGTGCCTTCACCACCGGCGACATCGGCCGCATCGACGACGAGGGTTATCTCTATCTGATGGATCGCCGCAAGGACGTCATCATCACCGGCGGCGAGAACGTCTATTCGGTCGAGGTGGAGAACGTGTTGCTGCAGCATCCGGCCGTGGCCGAAGCCGCGGTCGTCGGCGTGTCCGACCCCGTCTACGGGCAGGCGGTCCACGCGGTCGTCGTGCTGCACCCGGACGCCGACGCCGACACCGCGTCGCTGCAACGGTTCTGCCGCAGCCATATCGGAGGATTCAAGATTCCGCGCAGCATCCACTACCAGCGTCAACTGCCGCGCACGGCGATGGGCAAGGTCATGAAGACCGCGTTGCGCGAGCAGCTCGAGCCATGACGGCCACGCACAGCCGACTGTTGGCCTTCGGATCGGCGTTCCCCGAGCGGGTGCTGACCAACCACGAACTGGCGCAACGCATCGACACCAGCGACGCCTGGATCCGCGAGCGCACCGGCATCGAGCAGCGCCGGCAACTGGCCGAGGGCGAGAACAACAGCGACATCGCCGTGGCCGCGGCGCAGGCGGCCCTGGAGCGCGCCGGCATCGCCGCCACCGAGATCGACCTCGTGCTGGCGTGCACCAACACGCCCGACCGCTGGTTGCCTTCGCTGGGAGCGGCCGTGCAGGCGCGGCTGGGCCTGCGACCGGGCGTGCCCGCGTACGACATCGTCACGGCCTGCGCCGGCTGGCTGGCCGGACTGCAGACCGCCGATGCGCTGGTCCGCACCGGCCACCATCGGCATGTGCTCGTGATCGGCAGCGAGGCACTGACGCGTTTCGTCGACTGGAGCGATCGCAACACCTGCGTGTTGTTCGGCGACGGCGCGGGTGCCACCATCGTCGCGCCCGCGCAGGCCGACGATCCCGGCGTGTTGATCGACGTGCGGCTGCACAGCGACGGCCGCTACGGCGACATCATGACGCTGCCCGCCGGCGGCACGGCCATGCCGACGACACCCGACGCGGCCGAGCGGCGCCTGAACTGCATCCACATGGACGGGCGGGAAGTCTATGCGCACGCCGTGCGGGCCATGGTCGAGGTGTCGCAGGAGGTGCTCACGCGCAACGGGCTCACGCTGGGCGACGTGGACTGGTTCGTTCCGCACCAGGCCAACCTGCGCATCATCCAGGCGGTGGCGCGGCGACTGGGCATGCCCGCCGATCGGGTGGCGACGAACGTGCACAAGTACGGCAATACCTCCACCGCCACCATTCCCACCTGCCTGCAGGAGTACGAGGCCGACGGCCGTATCCGGCGCGGCCAGCTGGTGCTGATGACGGCCTTTGGCGGTGGCCTGACCTGGGCCTCCGGCCTGATGCGCTGGTGAATCGCGCGCCGGTCGCCTCCACCCGAACCCGGCACCCGCGTCAACCCGTCGTATCGCCGCCGGCCGGGGGCCCGGCCAGTCCCGCCCGCCGCGCGGCCGCACGGGCGCGCGTGACCATCACGGCCACGAAGGGCGTGGTGGACAGCCGCCACACCATGGCGCGATTGAGCAGCGCGAGCCAGAGCGGCAACGGCCGCAACAGGTCCACGAACAACACGACGCGGTGCGCATCGCTGCCGTTCCAGGCTTCGTGCATGTAGCTGTCGTCGAAGACGAGACTGCGGCCCTCGGCCCAGTGCCGGGTCTGGCCGGCGACGCAGATGCCGCTGGCCTCGGCCGGCTCCGGTATCTTCAGGCCGAGGTGATAGCGCAACACGCCCTTGTACGGCCCGCGGTGCGCCGGCAGGCGCTTGTGCGGCGCCAGGATCGAGAACATGGCCGACTTCATGCCCGGGATCCGCGTCAGCAGTTCCGCGGTGCGCGGACAGCGCGCGCAATTGGCCGGTACGGAGCGGCCATAGGCATGGAAGATCAGCGACTTCCATTCCTCGCCCTGGGTGAGCACCGCCTGGTCGGGCGACAGGTCCTGCAGGTTGGGGATCTGTGCGCGTTCGCGCAGGACCGCGTCGAGTTCTTCGCGGATGACCGGATAAGCCGACTCGATGGCGCCCACCCAGTCGAATTCCGCCGGGTCGAAGAACACCTGGCGGCCGCGTGCCGTGCAGCGCGTGATGAGGCTTTCCATGGCCGCTCGCAACATGCCGGCATTATCCGGCGGTCACACCCGCCACCGTGCGATGGCGTGCGTCGCCGCGCGACGTGCCTGATGCGGCCGGATTTCGCGAGATTCGAAAACTGCACTAGAGTTGGAAACCATGGCCGATACGAAAACGACCGCCCCATGAACCGCCCCTGGCCCGACACGCTGCCACGCCACACCAGGACCCGGTGCGAAGTCGGCCCCGTGCGGGGCTGCGCGGCATGACGCAGTCACACGGCCCGGCCGGCATGCGCCAGCGGCTGCGCGGCGACGCCGCGCGCCTGCGCCAGTTGAGCGAGCCCGTGCCCGGCAGCATGGGCTTGCTGCTGCACGCATCGTTCCAGTGCGTGTTGTTGCACCGGCTGTCGCACCACTGCCAGCGCAACGGGTGGCCGCGGCTGGCCCGGCTCTGGTGGCGCCTGAATATCGTGTTCACCGGCGCCGACATCGATCCGGCCGCCGATCTCGGCCCGGGCCTGTTCATCCAGAACCCGATGGGTGTCGCCATTGCCGGCCGTGCCGGGTGCAACCTCTCGGTCATGGCCGGATCGGGGCTGTCCCGCGACCCGGAGCGGCGCGACGACGTTGGCGCCGGCCCGGGCCTCCCGGTGCTGGGCGACGATGTCTGGATCGAACCACACGGCGGCGTGATCGGCCCGGTGCGTGTCGGCGATCGCGTGCGTATCGGCGCGGGCGTTCCGGTGACGCAGGACGTGCCCGACGGGAGTGAACTTCAATGCCCGCGACCCCGTGTCGTGCTGCGTCCGGCAGTCGCATGAACGGGTTCGACGCGCGCATGCCGGCGGCGCACGGGGACGAACCATGACCCCCGAGCTGAGCGTCATCGTTCCCACCTACAACCGCAGCGCCGTGTTGTCCCGGTGCATCGACGCCTTGTGCCGGCAGACCTGCGACAAGGCCTTGTTCGAGATCATCGTCAGCGACGACGGCTCGCAGGACGACACGGCCGCGGTGGTCGACGCGCTCGCGCAGCGCCAGCCCGTGGCCATTCGCTACCTGCACCAGCCCAACGCCGGCGCCAATCGCGCGCGCAACCGGGCCATCGGCATGGCGCGTGGCCGCCTGCTGCTGCTGATCAACGACGACACCATCGCCGTGCCGGGCATGGTGGCCGAACATCTGGCCGAACACGCGCGTCATCCGCAGCCGCATGTCGCGGTGCTGGGCCGGATGACGGTGTCCCCGGAGATTCCGGCCTCCCGGCTGGCGCCACTGCACCTGGACCGGGCCTTCGTCGGCCTGCGCGACGGCGCGGTGCTGGACTGGCGCGCGTTCTTCACCTGCAACGTGTCGGTCAAGAAGGCGCTGCTCGAGCGCGGCGGGCTGTTCGAGGAGCGCATGCGTTACCACGAGGACCTGGAGCTGGCCTGGCGGCTGTCGGCACACGGCCTGCAGGTGGTCTACCGGGCCAGCGCGCTGGGCTGGCACCACCATTTCCTGGACGAGGACGAGTTCCTGTCCATCGCCGCACGGGAGGCCTTGTCGCTGCACACCTGGGCGCAGCTGGCACCGGCGGCGCGCCCGATGCTGGCCAGCCTGGGATACGAGCCCGCGGTGCGCGGCGCGCGCTGGTGGCGCCGTCGTCTGCTGGCGGTCGCCGTCAACCGCCGGACCGAGGTACCGTGGCGCTGGCTGGCGCGGTCGCTGCCGCCGCGGCCGGCACCGTTTCGAAAAATGAGCCTTGCCATCTATGATCAGCTGTACCAGAGCCGCAAGCGGGCGGCACTCCGACGATTGCAACACCGTGACACCTAGAACCCACTCCCCGAGCCCATGGATCGCGCGTGCCGGGCTGCTGCTGGTCGCGGCGGCACTGCTGGCATGCCAGCAGGACGGAGACGGGCGCCCGAGCCCGCCGCCGGGCCCGCGTGCGACGCCCGAGCAGGTGATCGCCTACAAGACCCAGGCCGTGGCGGAGATCGGTGTCGCGCCGGGCTGGGGCAAGCCGGAACTGCTGCTGTCGGTCAACACCGACGGTTGGGAAGACAGTGCCTACATATCGCCCGACGGCCAGTCGCTGTATTTCCAGTATTTCCCCGGCGACATGTTCCGCATCAACGACGTGTTCCACTTCCATCGCCCGAAGTCCGAAGGTGGCCTGGGCGCCGATCCCGCGCAACGCGACCGGTACCACCGCGGGCCGGCGCGCGGCGTCCATCCGGCGTACACCAGCGACACGCTGGTGGCCAAACGCGAAGGCGACACCTTCGGCACGCCGGTACGCTTTCCGCATGCGCGCGACGGGCGCAACGAATGGGGCGTCATGCTGGGCAGCGATGGTGCGTATTACTACATCTCGCACGACGAGACGCGCGAACTCAACATGGACATCTACCGCAATGCGCAATTGCTGGCGATTCCGGGCCGCGACAAATACCACGAGGACAACCCGCATTTCGCGATCACCCCGTACGGCCGGGAGTTGTTCTTCGACTCCGGCAACCGG
>JBFIDI010000173.1:0-10496 GCA_041581405.1 Burkholderiaceae bacterium | reverse complement strand
TGCTGTGGCTGGCGGCGTCGCCGCCGGCCCGGGTGAACGGTGCGCGGCGCGGGCCGGGCAGCATGTCCGGCGCGACCGCGCACGGATGGCGCGGGAGTTGTCCCGGCCGCGTGATCGCGGGGGCGCCCGTGGCCGGCACGTCGTGCGAGGCGCCGCGGGCGGGGTCGTGATGGAGGGTGATGTGGGTCATGGGGGTATCGGGGTTGCCGGAATCCGGCCCGGGCAGCGAGATGGCCAGCGCCGGCGCCGGCACCGACTCGTACATGTTGCGGGCGCCGACCCGGCCGGATGCCGAAGAAAATACCATACGGCTGCGGCATCCGGGGCTCGCGCATCGGCGCGGCCTGCCGGGCTGCTCGTGTTGCATGCCGGCCCGAAAGCCGAACCGGCCGGGCTGCGCGCCAGCTGGCCAGTCAGTCAGGACTTGGTGCGGCCGATGTCCACCAGTTCCTTGTGCAGGGCCAGCCGATCGAGCTTCTCGAACGGCAGGTTCACCATCAGGGCGATACGGCGGCTCAGGATCATGAAGGCATCCGTGAACGCCTTCTTCGTCGCGTCGTCGTTGCCCTTGACCTCGACGGGGTCGGGTACACCCCAGTGCGCCGACATCGGCTGGCCGGGCCAGACGGGACACATTTCCCCGGCGGCCTTGTCGCAGACGGTCAGCACGAAGTTCATGTGGGGCGCATCGGGCTGGGCGAACTCGCTCCAGTCCTTGCTGCGCAGGCCACCGGTCCGGTAGTGGTTGCGTTGCAGCAGGTCGATGGCGTGCGGGTTCACCTGACCGGCCGGATGGCTGCCGGCGCTGAAGGCCCGGAAGCGGCCACCACCGTGGTGATTGAGGATGACTTCGGCCATGATGCTCCGGGCCGAGTTGCCGGTGCACAGGAAGAGCACGTTGTAGACGGACATGGGAAAAACCTTTCAGCAGCAGCGGGTTGCAAGGGAAATGGTGAAGGAAAAGGGTGGGCAGCCGTTCATGCATGGCGCCCGGGTCCGGACGGACGATGCTGGGCGCCGGCGATTCGGCCACGCCAGGCACCGGAGCCGGCCGGGCATCTGCGCATCGGGGTGGAGGCACTCCATCGGGTGCGCCTCAGCAGTTGTCGCAGTCGAGCCGGGTGCTCGCTTCCAGGCAGGGCTGGCCCTGGCAGCAGTGCGCCGTCAGGAAACCCAGCAGGTCGTTCATCAGCGGGATGGACGCGCGGTAGAACAGGTTGCGACCGTCCCGCTGGGCGGCAATCAGGCCCGCGTGGCTCAGTTCCTTCAGATGGAAGGACAAGGCGGTTGGCGCGGTACCCAGTTCCTCCGCCATGTAACCCGGGGTCAGGCCCTGCGGCCCGGCGACCACCAGCAGCCGGAAGATCCGCAGCCGCGTTTCTTGGGCGAGCGCACCGAGCGCCTTGACGACTTCTGCTTCTTCCATGGTGTCTCCTCAGGTGGTGCGGGGCTCGGACAGGGCCGCCCGGGTCGGCAGCGCCAGCGTGAGCAGCCAGCAGGCGAACAACATCAGGGCCGAACCCGCCAGCGCATACAGCAGGCCGCCCCACTGGTACAGCAGGCCCGACATCAGCGTGCCGAAAAAGCGGCCCAACGCGTTGGCGGCGTAGTAGAAACCCACGTCCTCGGCCGCTTTCTCGCTGCCCGCGTAGGCCAGGATCAGGTAGGAGTGCACCGACGAGTTGACGGCGAACGCAAAGCCGAACAGGCCCAGCCCGCCGACCACCCACCATTGCAGGTTCGGCATCTCGAACAGGACGGCGGCGGCGATGCCGACCGGAATCAGCGCCAGCACCAGCGACCACCCGCGCGCGGCCGGCACTTCGGCGCTCAAGCCGTCGGGGCTGCGCTTGACGAGTTGCGGGGCCAGCGCCTGCACCAGGCCGTAACCGATGGTCCAGGCCGCCAGGAAACCGCCGACCATCGTGAAGTTCCATCCCTGCGAATAGAGGAACACCGGCACGCCGACCACGAACCACACGTCGCGCGCGCCGAACAGCGCGACGCGCGCGGCGGCCAGCGCGTTGATGCCGGCGTTCTTGGCGAAGAGTTCCCTGGCCGACCGGGATGCCTTGGCCTTGCCCATCATCGGCGGCACCGACAGCACCACCGCGGCGAGCACCAGCACCAGCAAGCCGGCCATGGCCCAGAGCGAATGCCGAAAGCCCAGCGCCTGCAGCAGCACGCCGCCGAGGAAAAAGCCGAAACCCTTCATGGCGTTCTTGCTGCCGGTGAACCAGGCCACCCATTTGAACAACTGGTTGTTGCCGCCGTCCTCGGCCTTGGCCTGCGCCTGCGTGAGCTTGATCGCCGACTTGCTGGCGGTCTTGGTCAGGTCCTTGGCCACGCCGCAGACGCCCTGCGCCAGCACCACCCAGGCCACCGACATCGCCGCCGTCCATGTCGGGTCGAGCAGCGAGAGCAGGGTGAAACCGGTGATCTGCGCGACGAGGCCCACGGTCAGCATGCGCCGGATGCCATACCGCGTGGCCAGCCAGCCACCGATCAGGTTGGCCAGCACGCCGGCCGCCTCGTACAACAGGAACAGGAAGGCCAGCGTGAACGGCGAATATCCCAGCTTGTAGAAGTGCAGCAGCACCAGCATGCGCAGCGCGCCGTCGGTGAGCGTGAAACCCCAGTAGGCGGCGGTGACAATGGCGTAGTTGCGCACCGCGTGCCTGGCGGCGGTGGTCGTGGACGTGGTCATCGGATGCCGACGGATTCGAGGTGGCAGGCCAGGTCCACCATGCGGGTGGCGTAACCCATTTCGTTGTCGTACCAGGCGTAGACCTTGAGCAGGCTGCCGTCGGTCACCATGGTCGACAGGCCATCGACGATGGAGCTGCGCGTGTCGCGGGCGTAATCGGCGCTGACCAGCGGGCGGGTCTCGTAACCCAGGATGCCGGCCAGCGGTCCGCTGGCGGCGGCTTCGAACAACGCATTGACTTCGTCGGCCGTGCTCGCGCGCTCGAGTTCGAACACGCAGTCGGTCAGCGAGGCGTTGAGCGCCGGCACGCGCACCGCGTGGCCATTGAGCTTGCCCTTGAGTTCCGGGTAGATCAGCGCGATGGCGGTCGCGCTGCCGGTGGTCGTGGGGGCCAGGTTCACCATGGCGCTGCGGGCACGGCGCAGGTCCTTGTGCGGCGCGTCCACGACCAGGTTGGTGTTGGTGGGGTTGTGCAGCGTGGTGATCTGGCCGTGGCGGATGCCGATGGCTTCGTGCACCACCTTCACCACGGGTGCCAGGCAGTTGGTGGTGCAGCTGGCGGCGGTGACGATGCGATCGCGCGACGGATCGTAGCGGTCTTCGTTCACGCCGACCACGATGTTCAGCACGTCGCCCACCTTCACCGGCGCGGCCACGATCACGCGCCTGGCGCCGCGGTCCAGGTGGCCTTGCAGGGTCTGGGGCGTGAGGAACTTGCCCGAACATTCGAGCACCAGGTCGACGCCGAGGTCGCCCCACGGGATGTCGCCGGTGGTGGCGTGTTCGGAATAACCCAGGTGATGACCGTCGATGCGGATCGCGTCGCTGCCTTCGGCGGCGATGTCGGCGCGCCACCGGCCCTGCACCGTGTCGAAGGCCAGCAGATGGGCGGTGGCGGCCGCGCCGCCCTTGATCTCGTTGAGGTGCACCACCTCCAGGCGATTACCGCGGCGCGGGTCGATGGCTTCGCGCTCGATGGCGCCGAAGGCCGCGCGCAAGGCCAGTCGCCCCATGCGCCCCATGCCGTTGATGCCGACTCTCATGGTCTCGTACCCTTCATCAATTGAACAATGATTGAAGTATTGCAGAGTTGTGTGACGGCGGCGTGACGGCGACGGGCCCCGAGCTGGCCCGCGCGCCATCCGGATGTGGACGCGTTATCGTGAAACGCGCCCGCGGGCGGGCCGGTCAAGCCGACGGACTACCACCCGCAAGAGCGCCGGCGATCGTGGGAATTCAGCCCGGCATGGTGTCGAACCCGGGCAAGGCCTGGCCGTTGCAGGACCAGGTGGTCCGCGAATTCTGGAAGATCCGCGCCTGGGGTTCGATGCCCGGGTCGACGTCCAGCGAGCCCATCGGAATCATGACCATGCCCGAGCCCGGGGCCGATCGCGGCACCCGTGCGCCACATGCGCTGCAGAATGCATTCGTGAACCGCTGGGCCTCGGGCACCTTGAAGTGGCGCACCAGCGACTCGCCGGCGTCCCAGGTGAGCGTGCCGGCGACGAACAGGTTGGTCGCATGGCCGGTGCCGGTCGCCTTGCGGCACCGTGAACAGTGGCAGTGAAGGGCGCGCTGCGGCTCGCCGCGCACGGTGTAGCGCACGGCGCCACACAGGCAGCTACCGGTCAGGGTCTTGGTATCCATGGAAAAGGTCCCTCATGGCAATGGAGCGGACACTGTAATCGCAAACAGCTGGCCTGGAGTCTTGCAGCGGGCCCGCAGCAGCCGACTGTGTCACCGGCCGGTCCGGGCCGGCAGCGCCCGTTCATCCGTGACGGGAACCGTCACGGGCCGGCCTCGCCGCGGGCAGGCGAACCGGCGCCGACTGGCCTATGCGATCTCGGCAATCATCTCGATCTCGACGCAGGCACCCATCGGGATCTGGGCCACGCCGAAGGCGCTGCGGGCATGGGAGCCGCTGTCGCCGAACACCTGGCCGATCAGCTCGCTGGCGCCGTTGGTCACCAGGTGCTGCTCGGTGAAGTCGCCGGTCGAGTTGACCAGCGCCATCAGCTTGACGATGCGCTTGACCCGGTTCAGGTCGCCGCCCACGGCCACGTGCAAGGTGCCCATCAGGTCGATGGCGATGGCGCGTGCCGCGGCCTTGCCTTCGTCGGTCGTCATGTTCTTGCCGAGCTGGCCGACCCAGGGCTTGCCGTCTTTCTTCGCGATATGGCCGCTGAGAAAGACCAGCTTGCCGGTCTGCACGAAGGGCAGGTAGGCCGCGGCGGGCATGGCCACCGGTGGCAGCGTGATGTCGAGTTCGGTGAGTTTGTCGTAGACGTTCATGGTGATGATTGTGACTGTGACTGTGACTGTGACTGGGTTTGTGACGAAGCCGGGGGCGCTGTCGCAGGCAGCGGGTCGAACAGTGTATGGCCTGTGTCGCCCGAAGGCTCCAGCGGCGCGACGGTGACGGCCACCGTCAGTTCGTGGCTGGCACCACCGTGGATCACGCCGCGGATCGGCGACACGTCGGCGAAGTCGCGCCCGACCGCCAGCACCACGTAGTCGTCGCCCGGCGCGCCCCAGCCCCAGCGGTCGTTGGTCGGGTCGAAGTCGCACCAGCGGGTCGTGCCCTCCTGCGTGGGCAGCAGCAGCGAGATCCAGGCATGCGAGGCATCGGCCCCGATCAGCCGCGGCTGTCCCGGCGGCGGCTGCGTCAGCAGGTAGCCGCTGACGTAACGCGCCGACAGGCCCAGCGAGCGCAGGCAGGCGATCATGATGTGGGCGAAGTCCTGGCACACCCCGTGGCGCTGGCGCAGCGCCTCGAGCGCCGGGGTGTGGACCTCGGTGCTCTGGCTGTCGTAGCGGAATTCCTGGTGGATGCGCTGCATCAGGTCCAGCGTGGCCGTGTGCAGGTCGGCCTCCGGCGCAAAGCTGGGCTGCGCATATGCCGCGAATTCGGCGTGCCGCGGCACGTGCTGGGACGGGAAACGGAATTCGACATCGGCGTCGTAGACCGCGTCGGCCCGGTAGCGGAAATGCTCGGCGGCCTGTTCCCAGGGCAGTTCGGCCGCCGTCATGTCCAGCGTGCGGGTCTGCACCACGCTGGTGGCCGTGACCTCGAGCCGGTCGTGCGGAATCTGCAGCGACAGGAAACTGCGCTGGTTGCCGAACGTATCGACCGACTCGCGGCATTGCGACGGCGTCGGCGAGACGGCCAGCCGGTGCGACAGCAGCTGCTGTGCGACGGTCGTGCGCGGCCGCAGGCAGGCGATGTGCTGGGCTACGTCCACCGGGGGCGTGTAGTCATATCGCGTGGTGTGCGTGATCGACAGCTGCATCAGGCCCCCACGCTTTGTTCGGACGCGCCGGAATGGGTGAAATAGGTCGCGCTGATCAGCTCGGACACCGCATGCGAGGCATTGCCGCATTGCTCCAGCACCTCCAGCAGATGGGGCCATGCGGTCGGCACCCCGGCGTCCTCCGTGGCTTCCTCGAGCGCCGGCTGGGACGTGCACAGGTGCGCCAGCTTCCAGCGGGCCGGATCCGGCACCTCGAGCGACATCGGGCTCAGTTCGTTCGGTTCGCTGCCGGCCAGCTTGGCCAGGCGCCCGCGCAGCGTATGCGCAACCCAGGCCAGCGAGCGCGGGTTGTCCCGGTTGAGCACCAGCAGGTCGACCAGGGCCGGCATTTCACGGCTTTGCTGGAACTGCGCGCGAAACGAGATGCTGCTGTCGAACAGCGCCAGCATGGCCTCGAAACCGGCGGGGTCGGCGAGTGATCCGGCCTCCAGAGCGAGGTCGAGCGACGCGGCCAGGAAACCCAGCCGTTCGACATGACGCCCGATGCTGAGCAATCGCCAGCCGTCGTCGCGCGTCATCCGGTCGGTCTGGGCGCCGGTGATGGCCGCCATCTGGCGACCGATGTTGCGCAGCAGGTCGAGCGCTTCGGGTGCACCGTATTCGGCCGGGCGGTCGAGTTCGGCGAAGGTGCGGGTCAGTTCGTCCTGCGCGCGATCGATCAGCTGCCAGTGCTCGAGCGACAGGCGTTCGCGCACCGACGATCCGGCCTGGCGCACCGCGCGCAGGTTGTAGCCGACGCTGCAGGCCTGCGCATCGCCGCCCAGGCTGGCGATCAGCGAGCGTTCGAACACCCGGCGCGACTGCGCCAGTGCCGGCACGTCGGGCAGCACCAGCCCGTGGAAACGGGCCATGGCATCGAGCCAGGCCAGCAGCCGCACGTTGGTCTGGTCTTCGCCGCCCAGGCATTCGAGCGTCAGGCGCGCCAGCGCGATGGTGTTCTCGGTGCGTTCGGTGTACCGCCCCAGCCAGTACAGGTTCTCGGCGGCGCGGCTGGTGACCAGCGGCTTGCGCTGGGCCACCATCTCCACCGTCAGCGCCGGCGCCAGCAGCGTGGTGCGGTCGGTCGCGGCATCGGTCATGACCCAGACGTCGGCGCTGCTGCCGCCGCGCTGCATGGCGGCGATCTCGGCGCGTGCCTGGGCGACGCGGGCCAGCCCGCCGGGCAGGATGCGCCAGGATTGCGGCCCGTTGCTGACCGCGAATACCCGCAGCATCGCCGAGCGCGGCACGATCTGTCCGGTATCCGGGGTGCTGCCACCTTGCCAGGTCGGGATCTGCGACAGCGGCATGTAGGCCTGCACCGTGTGATCGTCGCCCTGCAGCGCGATGCGTCCGGCCCATTCCTCGATCTCGCGTGGCGACAACTCCAAGCCCAGCACCGACTGGAAACCGTCGGCCGGGTCCCCGGCGGGATAGGTCGGCTTGATGGCACAGGCGGCCAGGCGCGGCAGTGCGGCATCCATGGCCGCGCGTTCGCCGCACCACCAGGTCGGCAAGGCCGCCAGCTTGAGTTCTTCGCCCAGCAGCTGGCGCGACAGCGCCGGCAGGAAACCGAGCAGCGCGGGCGATTCGAGAAAGGCCGACCCCGGCATGTTGGCCATCAGGACGTTGCCGGCACGCACCGCCTGCAGCAGGCCGGGTACGCCGAGGCTGGAGTCGGCGCGTAGTTCCAGCGGATCCAGGAAGGCATCGTCCATGCGCTTGAGCAGGCCGTGGATCGGCACCAGGCCGCGCAAGGTCTTGAGGTAGAGCCGTTCGTCGCGCACGACCATGTCGCCACCCTGGACCAGGGTCAGGCCCAGGTATCGCGCCAGGTAGGCGTGTTCGAAATAGGTCTCGTTGTACGGGCCGGGTGTCAGCAGCGCGATATGGGCGTCGCGTCCGCCCGGGCTGGAGGCCTTGAGGTTGTCCACCAAGGCCCGGTAGGTGCCGCCCAGGCGCTGCGCACGCATGTTCTCGAACGCCTCGGGGAACAGCTGCGAGATCGCGATCCGGTTCTCCAGCAGGTAACCCAGTCCGGACGGCGCCTGGGTGCGCTGCGACACCAGCCACCAGTTGCCGTCGGGGCCATGGGCCAGGTCGAATGCGGCGATATGCAGCCGGGTGCCGCCCACCGGCTCGGCGCCGCGCATCGCGCGCAGGTAGCCGGAATGGCCTTGTACCAGCGCCGGCGGAATCAGGCCCTCGCGCAGCAGTTCCTGCGGCCCGTAGATGTCGGCCATGACACGTTCGAGCAGCCGGGTGCGCTGCAACACGCCGGCCTCGATCTGGCGCCAGCTCTGCGGCGTGACGATGAGCGGAAACATGTCCAGCGACCAGGGGCGCTGCGGGCCGCCCGCTTCGGCATAGACGTTGTAGGTCACGCCGTTGTCGCGCAACTGGCGCCGCAGCCGGCTGGCGCGGCGATTGAGGTCCTGCGGGTCGAGCGGCCCCACGTGTTCGAAGAACGATGCCCAGTGGGGTGCCATCGGCGCCGGGCCGGTGCCGTCCGCCGGGGCGTCGCGGATGGCCTGGCTGTGCACCTCGTCCAGATGCCCCGGCGCCGCGATGGCCGGACGCAGGGCGGCATCGTCCGGCATCGGTGGTGCCGGCGGCCGCGCGCGGGGCGTCATCGGGTCCTGGCTCATGCGGTGCGTCAGCGCTGGCGCAGGTCCAGCGTGAACGGAAACTCGCGGTTGCCGGCGATCGCGATGCTGGGCGCCACGTCGGGCATGGAGCCGGGGGTATGGCCCATGGCGACGAAGCGCGACAGGCGGCGGCTTTCCGCCTCGTTGGCATTGACCGGCAAGGTCTCGTAGCTCAGTCCGCCGGGATGCGAGACGTGGTACTGGCAGCCGGCGATCGAGCGGCGCATCCAGGTGTCGACGATGTCGAAGGTCAGCGGCGAATGCACGCCGATCGACGGATGCAGCGCCGACGGCGGGCTCCAGGCCTTGTAACGCACGCCGGCGACGAATTCGCCTTCGGTGCCGGTCGCCTGCATGGCCAGCGGCCGGCCGTTGCAGGTGATGGCGTAGCGGCTTTCGTTGAAGCCGCTGACATGGACCTCGATGCGCTCGAGCGAGGAGTCCACGTAGCGGGCCGTGCCGCCGGCGCTGTTTTCCTCGCCCATCACATGCCAGGGTTCGAGCGCATTGCGCAAGGTCAGCTCCATGCCGGCGGCGGCGATGCCGCCCACCAGCGGGAAGCGGAACTGCAGGTGCGGCGCGAACCAGGCGGCCTCGAAGCCGTAGCCGGCCAGCCGCATCTCGGCGATCACGTCCTCGAAATCCTGGCGGATGAAGGTCGGGAGCATGAACCGGTCGTGCAGCGACGTGCCCCAGCGGCTGAGCCGCGCCCGGTAGGGCTGCTTCCAGAACCGGGCCACGAGCGCACGCAGCAGCAGCTGCTGCGCGATGCTCATGCGGGCATGCGGCGGCATCTCGAATGCGCGCAGCTCGAGCAGGCCGAGCCGGCCGGTCGACGAATCGGGTGAATACAGCTTGTCGATCGAGAATTCGCTGCGATGCGTGTTGCCGGTGACGTCGATCAGCACGTTGCGCAGCGTGCGGTCCACCAGCCAGGGGGGCATGGACGCGCCGTATTTCTCGCGATTGGCGTGGATCTCCTGCAGCGCGATCTCCAGCTCGTAGAGCTGGTCGTTGCGCGCCTCGTCGACACGCGGTGCCTGGCTGGTCGGGCCAACGAACATACCGCTGAACAGGTAGCTCAGGCTGGGGTGGTTGTGCCAGTACGCCAGCAGGCTGGCCAACAACTCGGGCCGGCGCAGGAACGGGCTGTCGCTGGGCGTGGCGCCGCCCATCACGAAGTGGTTGCCGCCGCCGGTGCCGGTGTGGCGGCCGTCGGTCATGAACTTCTCGGCCGACAGGCGCGACTCCCAGGCCGCGTTGTAGAGGAACTCGGTGTTGTGCACCAGTTCGCCCCAGGTCGACACCGGATGCACGTTGACCTCGATCACGCCCGGGTCGGGCGTGACCTGCAGCAGCTTGAGGCGGGGATCGCGCGGCGGCGGATAACCCTCGAGCACCAGGCGCACGCCTTGCTCGGTGGCCGTGGCCTCGATCGCGGCCAGCAGTTCCAGGTAGTCCTCGAGTTGCTCGAGCGGCGGCATGAATACGTACAACACGCCCGAGGCCTTGCCCTGGACTTCGGCCTTGGGGCCGTTGGCGCGGCGGGGGTCGCGCACCTCGACGCACAAGGCCGTGCGCGAAAGCCAGTGCGCCGACTCCTGGCGCTCCGGCACGCGCGCGAAGTCCGCCGGTTCGGCCTGGTCGACGCGATGCGCATGCGCGCTGGTGACGCTGGCCACCTGTGACGCGCGAGCGGCCTCCTGCGTCACCCGGGCCGCCTCGGACGGTGCGCCGGTGCCGGCCAGGTAAGGCGTGATGCCGGGCTGGGCGGAACGGTCATCGGCGCCACCACCCGCGGCGCCCGTCGGCGACGACGGCGGCACGGCGTAACGCTGGGCCAGCGCCGCG
>JBFIDI010000172.1:0-10564 GCA_041581405.1 Burkholderiaceae bacterium | reverse complement strand
ACGAGTGCCGCAATGCAGACGCCGAGGACATGCAGGGGTCGGAAGATCCGGGAAAGAGGCATCATGGAGGGCGTGTGTGGTTGTGGACAGGGCGCGCGACCGGGCTACCAGCCGCGGCCGCGTGCCAATGTGGCGAAAGTCAGCAGGATGATCTTCAGGTCCAGCCATACGGACCATCGGTCAATGTAGTCCATGTCCATGCGCATCCATTGCTGGAACGGAATCACGGGGTCGTCTTCGAGTTGCCACAGGCAGGTCAGGCCCGGTGGCACGGTCAGGCGCCGGCGTTGCCACCATTCGTTGCCGGTCGCCTCGTGCACCGGCAACGGCCGCGGGCCGACCAGGCTCATGTCGCCGACCAGCACGTTCCACAGCTGCGGCAACTCGTCGATATGGAACTTGCGCAGCCAGCGCCCGATACCCGTGATGCGTGGATCGTTCTTCAGCTTGAACGCCGTGCCGTCGCGTTCGTTGCGTTCGGACAAGGACGATTTCCGCGCCTCGGCATCCATGTACATGGTGCGCAGCTTGAGCATCGTGAACGGTCGGCCGTGCAGGCCCGTGCGGGTCTGGCGGAACAGCGCCGGACCCGGCGATCCGAGCCGCACCGCCACCATCAGCGCCAGCAGCACCGGCCCGACGACCAGCAGGCCCAGCGCGGCGCCGAACATGTCGATCAGCCGCTTGAGCAGCAGCTGCCCATAGTTGCCGGTGCCGCTGTAATGCGTGAGCACCGCGGTGTTTCCGATGTAGGACAGGTGACGGCGCGATTGCGGAACCACGAAGGCTTCGGGCAACAGCTTCACCGATATGCCGGCCTTGGAGCAGATGCGCAGCATGTCGTGGATCTGGTCATAACAGGTACGGACCGGCAAGGTGATCACCACCTCGTCGATGACCTGGCATGCCAGCACCGCGCGCAACTCGTCCGGATGCTGCAGCGTCTGCACCGCGACCCCCTCGCGCAACGGCGCGCGGGTTTCGTCGTTGCCGGTCCCGGCCACGTCGAGAACCGCCGCCACGCGGATGCCGTATTGCGGGTTCGCGCCGATCTCCTGCAGCAACTCCGACGATCGGCTGTTGTGACCCACCACCAGCCACACGCGGTAGTCGTCGCCGCGGCTGCGCAGGCGGCGGATCACCAGGCGACCGACGACACGAAATACCAGCAAGGCCAGCCAGCCGGCCACGAGCATGGCGCCCAGCTGCAAGCCCCTGAGTTCATCGACCAGGATGGTCTCGGCCAGCGTCGCCAGGCCCATGGCGTAGGCGGTGGCTTCCGTCAGCGCAAGCAACTCCCGCCACACGCTCTCGGTCCGCCACGGGTCGTACAGGCGCATGCGCCCGCCGATGGCCATGAACGCGGTGGCAAGCGTCACCAGCAACACGCTCGGGCCGGACATCCATGCAATGCCGCGCTCGTCGACCGATCCGCCGTCGAGCCACCACACCGCTCCCGCCGCGCCGCACAGAATCGCCGCGTCGATGGCACTGGCCGCATGCGCCAGTACACGAACGTTGTGGTAGAGCAAGACTTCTCCTCCGGTGAGCGGTTGTAACCCCTGTCACGAATTTATTATGCACATCGATCCCCCGAAGTAAACTCGCCGATCGGCCTATACGCAAGGCCCATGCGCAATCGCGGTGCGCGGATGCGGCGGTTGTCGGCACCACGGCGCCTGCCATGCGAACGGCGCACCACTCGCTGCCGATGCCCGGAAAGAGGGGGAAATCCACCGTGCAGCGCCGGCACCCCGGGGACCGGTCGCCCATGACAGTGGCGCCGGAGTAGCCGCGTGACGGGCAGCGCTCGCGCTGTCTTGCAGGCGGCGCGACACGCCCATTTGTCGGGCCTACATGCCGGCATCGGGCACGACCCGGCTGTTACGCAATCCAACATCTTGTCGTCGACATCCGGGCTCAAACCGTTCCGCAAGGACGGTTTGAGCCCGGATTGCCATGACGATCACGCTGCTGCAAGCAATACATGCACGATCGGCTCCGGGTTCCACGTGCACCGCGGCCACCGCCGGCCGGATACGCCCGGAGGACAGCCGGAGGACTTGCCGCCATCGCGATGGCGTGTCGCATCACGCGGTCATGCGGTCATGCGCCGGGCAGGCTTCAGGCGAACACGCTGTGTGCCCACGACGGGTCGGTCAGATGATCGATCCACCAGCGCAGGGCGCGGCCGGTCTCACCGGAGCGCCAGGCCAGCGTGCTCTGGCTGGGCGGATGCGGTGTCTCCGCCTGCAGCAAGACCAGTCGACCCGCATCGACATGGGGCTGGGCCATGCCCTTGGGCAGAAAACCACAGCCGATGCCCAGCAAGATGGCTTCGAGCTTGGCGGCATGGTCGGGCATCGACAACTGCAGGGAGTTGTCGAGCAAACCGTACGACAGGTGCGGCAGCTTGCGCGTGGTGTCACCCAGCACGACGGCGCGGTATTGCGCGATCTCGGCATTGCCGATGCGGCCGCCCCGGCCCGCCAGGGGATGGTCGGGCGGTGCCGCCAACACGAATTCCAACTGCCAGAGCGGCGCACACTCGAATCCACCGCCCGGGGGCCCGCCGGCGGGCGCACCCACCACCAGGTCGGCGCGACCGGACATCAGCGCGTCCCAGGAGCCGGCCACCGCCTCGCGCCGGACCTGCACCGATGTCTGCGGTGCCGCCGCGAAGAACGCCTGCAGCAAGGGCACCAGCGGTTTCATCGGGATCACCTCGTCGACCGACAGCACCAGCGTCGGCTCCCAGCCGGTGGCGATCAACTGCACGTGTGTATCGAATGCTGCCGCACGCTCCAGCAGCGGCCGGCCGCTGTCGAGCAGGGCGCGACCCTTGGTCGTGAATCGCGCGCTGCGGCCCGAGCGATCGAACAGGGTCAGGCCCAGGTTGTCCTCCAGGTTGCGAACCGCGTGGGTGATGGAGGAGGTCACGACGCACAGTTCCTGCGCAGCGGCGGCAAACGAACCATGGCGGTCGATGGCGTCGAGCAGGCGCAGGCTTTCGAGTGATACGCGCTGGTGTCGTCTTGTCATCGTTCGATTCCATGCAACGGGGCTTCCAAAATCATTCATTGGACCTGCGTCGGACCCCTGGATAAGCTCATGCCCGCATTGATCGACCCGACAGACAAGCGCCTGACCCAGCCCCATGCACCATGACACCGACATCTCCCGGTCGACAGCGGATGGTACCCAATCGACGGGTGCCACGAGCCGCCATCACTTCGACGTCGCCGTCATCGGTTACGGCCCCGTCGGCGCCACGCTGGCCGGATTGCTGGGACGCGCCGGACTGTCGGTCGGCGTGTTCGACAAGACTGGCGCCATCTATCCGCAACCGCGCGCGGTCGGCTTCGACCATGACGCGATGCGCATCTTCCAGCGCATGGGCGCCGCGTCGGCGCTCGAGCCGCATATCGCCGATTTCCGCGACTCCTGCTACTACGGAGCCGACGGCCAGCTGATACGCAAGGTGGCAAGGCTCGCGCCTCCGTTTCCGTTGCACTGGGCACCCAACTACACCTGCGATCAGCCCGGCGTGGAGGCGGTACTGCGCGCGACGGTCCGCGCCATGCCGACGGTGGCGGTTCACCTGGACAGTTGCCTGACCCAATTGCAGGACGACGGCCAGACCGTTCGTTTTTCGACGCGCGAGGGACAGGCGCAGACCGTGCGGCACTACAGCGCACGTTATCTCGTGGGTTGCGACGGTGCATCCAGCACGGTACGACGCAGCATTCGCGCCGAACTGGCCAGCATGGAATACGACGAGCCGTGGATCGTGGTCGACCTGCACGTGGACTCCGACCACCTCGGTCGATTGCCGCAAACGAACGTGCAATATTGCGAACCCCAGCGCCCGTCCACCTACATCGTCTGCCCGGGCAATCATCGCCGCTGGGAGTTCATGGTGCTCGACGGGGAGCCGCGCGAAGGGGAGTTGACCGAGCAACGGCTGTGGGCGCTGCTGCGCCGCTGGGTCGAACCGTCCCATGCGCGGATCCGGCGCGCGGCCGCGTACCGCTTCCACGCGCTGGTGGCCCGGCAATGGGGGTGCGGCAACGTGCTTCTGGCCGGCGACAGCGCGCACCAGACGCCCCCCTTTCTGGGCCAGGGCATGTGCCAGGGTTTGCGCGATGCCGGCAACCTGGCGTGGAAGCTGGTCATGGTGGTCCAGGGCCGCGCGCACGCGCGGCTGCTGGACACCTATACCGAGGAACGACGCCCCCATGTGGAAGCGACGACCCGGCTGGCCAAGGACATCGGCTACCTGTTGTCCGAGCGCGACCCGGGGCGGGCCCGCGAGCGCGATGCACGCATGCTCGACGAAGGCGGCGGCCAGGCGCGCACCTTGATCCGCCAGGAGATGATTCCCGGCATCACCCACGGGCTGATCGCAGCAGACGCCCCGTTGGCCGGCCTGTCCATGCCGCAACCGCGGGTGCGAAACGCCGGCGGGCGCGACTGTCTGCTCGACGACCTGCATGAACCCGGCTTCCGGATCGTCGCGAGCCGGCACGCCGACATACCGGCCTTGCGGGAACTCGCGCAGCTTGCCGGCGTGGCACTCGTCGTGTTGTGTCATGGCGGCGAACCGCCCGGCCACGACGACGACACGCCGGAGTCGGTCACGGAACTCGATGGCCTGTTGCTGCACTGGTTCGACGTCCACGGCGTCCAGGGCGTCCTGGCGCGGCCCGACCACCATGTCTTCGGCGGTTTCAGGGACGATGCCGGCGCCAGAGACCTCGTGCTCGCGCTCGAGGGCACCGGGATGCTCCGCGCCCCGGCGCTCGCATGATGGTGCCTCGTCCGACGACTGCTGCATGACATGCAACGCGCCGTGCAAAAAGCATCACTCGACGCCATCACCAGCCCTTCGTAGACTGCCCGCCAGGCATCGCCTGGTGGCAATACGCACCACACGGCCACCGGGACCACCCCGCGGGCCATCAACACAAAGAGGAGACTGGACATGACACTCAACCGCCGCAAGTCACTTGGCCGTTGTGCCGCAACCCTGCTCGCAACCATCGGGGCGCTGGCACTGGCGCCCGCGGTGGCGCAGACCTTCCCGACCAAACCCATCCATATCGTGGTTCCCACGCCGGCGGGTTCCGGGCCGGACGTCGACATCCGCAAGATGAGCGTGCACCTGGGCAATATCCTGGGCCAACCCATCATCATCGAGAACCGGCCCGGCGCCGCCACGCGCATCGCGATCGAATACGTGGCCAAGGCACCTCCCGATGGCTACACCCTGCTGGTCGGAACACCCAGCATGACGACGGCCCATTTCCTGTATTCGAAACTCCCCTTCGACGCCCAGCGCGACCTGGTGCCGGTCGGACTCGCGTCGGTGACCAACTACACCTTGACGATCAATGCCGACGTGCCGGCCAGGACGCTGGCCGAATACATCGCCTTGTCGAAGTCCGATCCGAAATACGCCGACTTCGGCACGCTCGGCCCTGGCTCCGCCGGTCACCTAACGGCTGCCTGGTTCGGGTCCCTTGCCGGCGTGCAGACCCGCTACATCCACTACAACTCCGCAGGCCAGGTCACGGCGCTCGCCGCCGGCCAGATTCCGGCCACGTTCGAGGCCATGCTGCCGGTCGCACAGTTGCGCAAGGCCGGCAAGCTGCGCACGTTGGCCACGTCCGGCACCAAGCGCCATCCCCTGATGCCCGACGTCCCGACGTTTGCCGAGGCGGGCCTGCCCGAGCTGCAACCCCTGGTCTGGATCGGCCTGCTGGCGCCGGCCGGTACGCCACCGGCGGTCGTGAAGAAGCTCAGTGCCGCGCTGGCACAGGTGGCGAAGATGCAGGAAACGGTCGACTTCCGGATTTCGGTGGGTAGCGAGTCGGTCGGCAGCACGCCAGAGGAGTTCGCGGCCTTCCTCGATGCGGAACGCGACAAGTGGGGCAGCGTCATCAAGATGCTCTCCCTGAAGCTGGACTGACCTGTCGCTCGACACCCGAAAGGACACGATGGATCTCGCAATACGTGGCCGCAAGGCGCTGGTGGCCGCCTCGAGCAGCGGCCTGGGCCTGGCCTGCGCCACCGCCCTGGCGCGCGAAGGCTGCGACGTCTTCATCAACGGCCGTGACGCGGCGCGACTGGAGCAGGCGCGCGGGCAGATCGCCGATGCCGTCGGCGCCGAGGTCCGCGCCGTATGCGCCGACATCAATACCGAGGCCGGCCGGCAGGCCCTGGTGCAGGCCTGCCCGCAAGCCGACATCCTGGTCAACAACAACGCCGGGCCGCCGCCCGGCGCGTTGGCCGACTGGGACCACGCTGCCTGGCTCGCCGCGCTGGAGGCCAACCTGCTGGCGCCGGTGCTGCTGATCCGCGCGTTGTTGCCGGGCATGCGCGAACGCCGGTTCGGTCGCATCGTCAACATCACGTCGGCCATGGTCAAGAGCCCGCGACCCCACATGGCGCTGTCCAGCACGGCACGCACCGGCCTGACCGCGTTCTCCAAGGCGATGTCGCTGGATGCGGCCGCCGACAACGTGACCATCAACAACCTGCTGCCCGAACGCATCGACACACCCCGCCAGCAGTTCATGGCCCAGCGCATGATGAAGGCGCAAGGCATCGACATGGCCGAAGCACGCCGGCGCATCGCGCAGACCGTTGCCGCGCGGCGCATGGGTTCGCCGCAGGAATTCGGGGACGCCTGTGCCTTCCTGTGCAGCGCGCAGGCGGGCTTCATCTCCGGTCAGAACCTCCAGCTCGACGGGGGTTCGTACGCCGGCCTGCTGTAGATGACCGCTCCATCCGGCAGCGCCTTCCGCGCCCATCTGCGCAGCCCCGACGATCCGCGCATCGCCGGCATCTCGGAACTCGACGCCTATTCCTTCGTCGATCGTGTCCTGTCGCACCCGGTGCGTGCGCAGTTGTTCGATGGCTGGCTGAAACGCTACCGCGAAACCGAGTTCGAAGGCATCACCACCGACGGCCATGTCATCCCCGGGCTGTTCGTATTGGCCGATCATGGCGCGCCGGTGGCAGCCGCGCAGGCTGCCGCGTTGCGGCTGCTGGCCGTGCTCGATCCGCGGCAACGCGCAACGCTGTGCCATCCGATCGACGCGCGCCAATGGCGGGCGTGGATGAACCCGGAGCTGTACCTGAACCGCTACGGCCTGCGCCTGGACGAGGTGCCAGCCCCGGTACAGGAAGCCGTGCTGGAGGTGCTGCGCGCCAGCCTGAGCGCGGCCGGTTACGAACGCACGCGCACGCTGATGCGCATCAACCATTTCCTGGGCGAACTGGTGAATGCGCCGCGGATCCTCAACGAATTCAGCTACAACTTCAACCTGTTCGGAACCCCGTCCCTGACCGAGCCCTGGGGCTGGAACTTCTATGGCCACCATGTCTGCCTCAATTGCCTGATGCTCGGTGGGCAGATGGTGGTGACGCCCGTATTCATGGGCGCCGAGCCCAACGGCATCGACACCGGGCCCCATGCCGGCCTGACCGCCTTCACCGACGAGGAAAGCCTGGGACTGGCGCTGATGCAGGGCCTGCCGGCCGCGCAGCAGCGCCGCGCGCAGCTCTACCGGCACAAGCGCGATCCGGACATGCCGCCCGGGCGCATCGCCATCGGCGACGAGTTGCACCTGGCGGGGGCGTTCCAGGACAACCGGGTGATTCCGTACGAAGGCGCCTGCGTCGCAGACTGGAACACCGGGCATCGGCATCGGCTGCTGGAACTGGTGGCCAGCTACCTGCGCTACCTTCCGGCCGGACCGCTGCGGGCACGCATGGACGAGATCGGGCACCACCTGGCCGACACGCATTTCTGCTGGATCGGGGGCTTCGACGAGGACAGCCCGTTCTACTACCGGATCCAGAGTCCGGTGCTGATCATCGAGTTCGACCACCATGCCGGCGTCTTCCTCGGCAATGCCGAACCGGAGAAGTTCCACATCCACACGCTGGTGCGGACCCCCAACGGCAACGACTACGGCATGGCGCTGGTGCGCCAGCACTGCGAGCGCAGTCAACAGGCGATACGGGATGCGTGTACGCACCAGGCGCCAGGCTGCGGCCACGATCACCCCGGCTGAGACGCGGCACCGTTGCGGATCCGGACCCACTTCCGCACCGCGAGAACCGCGTTGCCGTCACCCGCCACCCATGCACGCCCGGGCCTGCATGCCGATCACCTCGAGGAGCCCACCATGACATTGGAAGAACTGGACATGCACCGCGCCTGCGCGCAACTGCCGATCGCCTATTGCTGGGCCTTCGACACCCGCGACGTCGACGCCCTCGTCGAGCTGTTCCATGCCGATGCGCAGTGGCAACGACCGTCCGGCGACATCATCATCGGCCGCGAACAGATTCGGGCTTCGTTCATGAAGCCACTGGCCGGGATACTGCGCCACGTCGCCAGCAACGTGCTGGTCACGCCCGTGGACGTGCAACACGCCACGGGCAAGTCGCTGGCCACCGTCTACCGCGCCACGGAGCGCGCCGACGATGCGCCGCCGATGCTGTCGCCGCCGATCCATATCGTCCAGTACGACGACCACTATCGACGCGACGACGACGGCTGTTGGCGCATCGCATCGCGCCGGAGCCGGAAGGTGTTCGTCGCCGGTTGACACGAACGCGCACGCATGGTGCCGGTGTCGGACGCATACGGCATCTTGTGCATCTCCGGATGCGGCGAAGGCATTGACACACCCCGCTGGTGCGCCGACACTGCATGTTCTACCTCGCCTGGTCGGACCGACAACGACACCACGCAATGATGGTTTGAGCGTCGGCCTCCAGGCGCGGGCTCGGCACCCAAGTGGCCTATCAACCCAACCTTGGAGACTATCGTGAAAATCCTTCCCAAACTCCTGCTTGCCACGGCCTCGTTGGCCATGACTGGCTCCGCCCTGGCCGAAGATGTCAAGATCGGCATCCTGCTGGGCTTCACCGGACCGCTCGAATCGATCACGCCGGCGATGGCGAGGTCGGCCGAGATGGCGATCAAGGAAGTCAACGACTCGCGCCAGTTGCTGGGCGGCTCCTCGGTGACGGCGGTGCGCGGCGATTCGACCTGCACCGATGCGGCGGCCGCCACCGCGGCCGGCCAGCGCCTGGTGACGTCGGACAAGGTCAACGCCATCATGGGTGCCGACTGTTCGGGTGTGACCGGAGCGGTGCTGCAATCGGTCGCGCGACCCAACGGCATCGTGATGATCTCGCCGTCGGCAACCTCGCCGGGGCTGTCGACCGCGCAAAGCGACGGCTTGTTCTTCCGCACCTCGCCCTCGGACGCGCGCCAGGGCCAGATCATGTCCGACGTGATCCTCAAGCGCGGCTTCAAGAGCGTCGCCCTCACCTATACCAACAACGACTACGGCAAGGGCCTGGCCAGTGCCTTCAAGGCCGCTTACGAGAAGGCAGGCGGCAAGGTGACGCTGTCGGCCGCACACGAAGACGGCAAGGGCGACTATTCGGCTGAAGTCGGTGCGCTGGCCTCGGCCGGCGGGGACCTGCTGGTAGTCGCGGGTTATGTCGACCAGGGTGGCCGGGGCATCATTCGCGCCGCGCTCGACACCGGTGCCTTCTCGAAGTTCTACCTTCCCGACGGCATGTACGGCGACAGCCTGATCAAGGTGATCGGAAAGCCGCTGGACGGCTCGTTCGGCGACGTGCCGGGCATCGAGAGCGAAGGCAACAAGAAGTTCCTCGCCATGGCCAAGGCCGCAGGTATTGACGGTACGTCGTCCTACACCGGCGAGTCCTACGATGCCGCGGCACTGATCCTGTTGTCGATGCAGGCGGCGAAGTCGTCGAAGTCGACCATGTTCAAGAGCAAGGTGATGGGCATCGCCAACGGGCCTGGCGAGAAGATCTACCCCGGCGAACTGGCCAAGGGCCTGAAGCTGCTGGCCGAAGGCAAGACGATCGACTATGACGGTGCGACCGGCGTGCAGATGATCCCGCCGGGTGAAGCCGCGGGCAGCTACCGGGTCTACACCATCAAGGGTGGCAAGCAAGTCACGGACGGGTATCAATGACACAGGCTTGAGGTCGGTCCCATGGTCCGATCGAGACCCGGTTTGCCCGAGACGCCGCCGCGCGTGTGCTCCCGTGCAGAGGATGCTCTGATTACCACGGGAGACACACGGTGATCGTCGTCGAAGACCTGCACAAGCATTTCGGTGGTTTCCATGCCGTCGACGGGGCTTCCCTGACCATCGAGACGGGATCGATCACCGGGCTCATCGGCCCGAACGGTGCCGGCAAGACGACGCTGTTCAACGTCATCGCAGGCCGGCTCCCGCCGACCTCGGGACGCGTGACGATGGATGGCGAGGACGTCACCGGGCTCAGCCCGCACGAACTGTTCAACAAGGGCCTGCTGCGCACCTTCCAGATCGCGCATGAATTCGGCTCGAGGACCGGGCGCGAGAACCTGATGCTGGTGCCGCCCGCGCAAGCGGGCGAGACCTTGTTGAACACCTGGCTGCGCCGCAAGGCGATCGCCGCGCAGGAACGCGAACTCGCGCGCAAGGCCGATGAAGTCCTCGAGTTCCTGACGATT
>JBFIDI010000171.1:0-10584 GCA_041581405.1 Burkholderiaceae bacterium | reverse complement strand
GGACATGCTGGCCAAGGGCGAGAAGCTGCCGGTCGACTTCACCAATCGTGTCATCTATTACGTCGGTCCGGTCGACCCCGTGCGCGACGAGGTCGTCGGCCCGGCCGGCCCCACCACCGCCACGCGCATGGACAAGTTCACCGAGATGATGCTGGCGCAGACCGGCCTGATCGCGATGATCGGCAAGTCCGAACGCGGCCCGGAGGCGATCGAGGCGATCCGCAAGCACAAGAGCGCCTACCTGATGGCCGTGGGCGGCGCCGCCTACCTCGTCAGCAAGGCGATCAAGACCGCCAAGGTGGTCGGTTTCGCCGACCTGGGCATGGAGGCGATCTACGAATTCGACGTCGTCGACATGCCGGTGACGGTGGCGGTGGACGCCGGCGGCACCAGCGCGCATATCACCGGGCCGCAGATTTGGCAGAAGAAGATCGCCACCGGCGAGTTCAAGAACATTGCGGTGACGGCGGGCTGAACACCGCAGGTTTCGGGCTTGCCAGCGCGCCGACGGTCGTCGGCGCGCACTACCAGAGCGCCGAATCCCGCATCTGCGACAAACGCCGGCGCCTGGACAACCGCCGTGCCAGCGCCCAGGCAAACACGATGGCAGCGGCGACCGCGCCGACCATCAACAAGACCGATGCCCGTTGCAGGTCCAGGTCAGCCATCCACACCGTTGCAGCCAGCACCACGGCGCACAACACGATTGATTTGACAGCGAGTCCCATCCCTGCACACACCTCTGACTTCGATATTGCGTTGACGACCATCATAGCCGGACACGGGTCGCCATGTTGCCCGCGGACACGGGTCTTGCCGCCCGGTCACGCCGCGGTCAGCACCCGGTGTTGATGCGAACGAAACGATGGGCGGCCAGTTCGTCGTCTTGCGGGTATTCCCACATGTCGCTGGCCAACTCGAACACGGCGTCGGGCACCACCATCGAGAACGTCGGCCCCTTGTCGGCATTGCGTTGCGCGACGCGTTCCTGCCTGATCGCACGCGAGGCCTCGAGCAGGTGGACCTGTACGTCGACACCGGCGTCCTGCGCCCGTCGGTAGAAGTCCTGGCGCATCTGTCGTTGCACCAGACCGAGTTCCAGGATCGGCGTCACGCCGGCGTCCAGCAGCGACAACGCATGTCGCCAGATGTGGTCGTTCAGGCGCTGCTTGCGCGTGGCATACCAGGCCATGACGTCCGTCGTCGGACGGTCCGGACTGAACAGGCGCACGAACCATTCGTCCAGTGCCACGTGCACGCCCCCGATGCGACGCGCCAGTTTCCCGGCATACGTCGACTTGCCGGCACCGACCGGGCCTTCGATCAGATGCAGCGTCGGCGTCGTGCGGTCACCGTGCGAGGCCTGGCCCACGGTACACGTCGAACGTCAGCCGGCGGCCGCCACCACCGTCACCTCGAACAACAGGTTCGGCGATGCCAGCGCCGCCTGTACCGTCGTGCGTGCGGGCGCCGAGCCTTCCGGCAACCAGGCATCCCACACCGCGTTCATCGCGGCGAAGTCGTCCATGCTGCGGATATGGATCAGTGCGCTCAGCAGCCGCGACTTGTCGGTGCCGGCCTCTTCCAGGAGTGCGTCCACCCGGCGCAGCGTTTCAGCGGCCTGACCGGCCATGTCGGTGAAGTCCGTGCCACTGGAGGTCTGGCCGCACAGGTAGACCAGATCTCCGTGGCGCACGATCTTGCTCATGCGGGCCGTGGTGTGTGTTCGGGTGATGCTTTTCATCGTCGTTGACTCCTGCGCAATACATGGGGCGAACGCCGTCCGGCGTCGCCATGGGTGGCTCCGGCGCCTGCGCGCGAAACCTCGTCCGCCGGCACCAGGTTCAGGTGGGCCGGCCGGGCAAGTATCGGCCATGCCTGGGGCAACCCGTCGGGGACTGCAGATTCGGGCCATCGATCGGGTCCTTGGGTCGGCCCACCGGCAAGCCCCATGCCGGTGATCGCCGCACTGCACGGGTTCGACATGGTCGATCGCCGGTCACGGCTGGTTGCCGCGCATGCGGGCGGGCCCCGTTCACACGTCACCGGACCGGGCATGGTGTCTTCCCGACAACCGCCCGACCATGCGCAGCAATGCGCTCGCTGTTCAACGCGGTCGGAACGACACCGATGGAACGCTTCAAGCCCGCCGCAACGCCTCGAGTCTGTCCGACTCCTTGTCGCGCACCCCGGCCTCGAGCTTGCCGAAGGTCGATGCCCCCGCTGCGATCTGTTCCAGCGGCGGCGCCGCCAGCAGCAGCATTTCGTAACGTCGCTTGGCCGGGACACACTGCCGGCATATCTTCTCGATGCCGGATTTCGACAGGCGCAGGCAGGTGTATTGCTCCTGGCCGCGGGCATCGATCGCGCTGACGCAGAGCTGGCAATCGATGTCGTCGCCCAGCGCCTGCGTCTGGACCATCAGCCGACGTCCCTGCAGCTTGTAGCGCAGGCGCCGGTCTGCCGGGCCGACTTCGCCTTCGCCCTCCTCGATCACCGTGCCGCACAGGCACCACTGGTAGTCGATCGGGAACGGCATCAGCTTGGGCACGGCCTCGAACAAGCCGCACCAGCGCACCGGCGCCGACCTGCAGAACGCGCAGTCCGGCGTGATGGACTCGGACACCTCGCCACGTTCGACGACCGACCAGTGGGCCGAGATGTCCAGCCGCGGCACCGGCGTGTCGTAGGTGATCCAGTCCAGGTGCAAGGCGCCGCCGGCGCCGAGGTCGTACCAGGCCTTGACCTTGGCCAGACGGCCGTCCGACGTACGCATGCCGAACACGGTCGCCGGATGGCTGGCGAACTCGATTGCAGGGCCTGCCGTGGCCGGGATTGAGCCGGCAGGAATACTCATGCCCGCCAGTGGCATGCGCGAGATCTGGACCGGGGTGAGTCCTGCGTACGAGGAGCCGGTGATCGTCAGCCGGGCCGGGCCCTCGACACGCAGGACCTGGCCCGGACGCCAGGTCAGGTCGCTGCTGGCGCCGGCCGCGGTGCTCACCGCCCCGGTATCGAGATCGACGGCGAAACCGCCCGACGATGCATGCCAGCCGTGGTTCTTGACCGGAACCGACAACGAACGGGTGATGGCGCAACGCAACTCCAGATCGTCGAGGATCACCGCATCGAGCGACAAGCCGCCGCCGATCGGCCCCAGCGGAATCGCCGGTATGCCGCCGAGCGCGCCGCCGATGCCGCCGGAGATCAGGTTGTCGACGACGCCCTCGGCCACCGCCTCGACCACCGCCAGCACGATGGCCGCGACGATGACCCCTGCGATGCCGGCGAACAGGCCGCCCAGGCCAAGCGAGAGCAGCCAGACCCACCATTCGAGGTCGACGTCGGTATCCACCGACGGCGTGGTCGCGGTGATCGTGATCGCGCCGCCGGACAAGCTGATGTCGATGAAGAACGAGAAATTCGACACCGCCGACCAGCCGGTACCCGAATCGGTGGCACGGCCGTCGACGCGGATCCGGTTGCCGACGATACGCGCCTCCAGCGCGGTCAGGGTGCCCTGGCCGCCGGGCGCCGGCACGTTGCGGTTGAGCCGCAGCGGCGTGTCGAAGTCCGACGTCGGCCGGCTCAGCGCAGCTGCGACGCGGGGTCGCATCACGCGCGCGAGCAGCCAGAAGTTGCTCATCATCACCAGCGACTGGCTGCCGGCCGGAATGAAGTTGGTCGTCGCCAGGTTGATGTTGCCGCCGCTGTCGCTGGCCATGCGCACGCCGAACACGATGCAGTCGCGGTCGGCCGCCGCCGTGTCGTTGATCGTCGTCACGTCGATGTCGAACACGGTCGTCGGGTCGGTGTCGTCGGTCACCGGGATCGGCGGCGTCAGGTCGAGCCGGCCGATCGCGGTCTGCAACTGCGCCAGCACGTTGGTGGCGACCATGTTCTGGACCTGCGTGATCGTCATGCCGGCAGCCGCCAGCGCCGGCTGCAGCAATGCGACCGACGCAGCGTCGAAGTTCACGGTCACCGTCGGCGCGCCGTTGTTGAAGTCCATCGTCACGATCTGGTTGCTGCCCTGCACGATGACCTCGATCGCGTCGACGATGACGATGGTGCCGCCCAGCGGTGCCAGCGTCAGCGCCACCGGCGCGGTGACCGCGAACTGGGAGTTGGAGAACGGCAGCGTCAGCCCGAGTTGCGGCCGCGGGCGGTCCAGGTCGGCCACCGGCGTGCCGAGCAGCACGGTCGCGGTACCGGTGACGGCACCGGCATTGACGGGAATCGTCATCGACGGCGGAATCAGGCCGCCGGCGACGAAGGCGGTTTCAAGCTGGTTGTTGAGTTCAGACTCCGAGATCTGAACCAGCATGTCGTATCCGGAAGTGCGGTCGAGTGCCATGGCGCCTACCCCTTCCTTTTCGGGCCGCAGCCGAAGTCATCGGACGTGTCGCCCGGCTTGTGCGTGCCGATCGCGCCGACCCGCCCATCGGGATACACCTGCGCCGTGAGCGTCATGCCGTCGCCACCGGCGCGTGTATGGCGTGCGGCGGCCACCTCCTCGCTGGTGCGGGCAACGGCCTTCTGCTGCGCCCGCGTCAGCTCGACACCGGCCTCGGCCATCGCCGACACCGGCGCCGCGAGGAAGCGCCTGGTGTTGGCCACGTCCTTGGCCAGCCAGGCCACCATCGCCTTGTCGCCGGCGGCCAATGCGTCCAGCAAGACCGTATCGACAACCACCTGGCCGGCGTCCCAGCCACTTGCATGCCCGCGCGGCCTGCATCGCGCCTGTACCTCCTTGAGCTTGTCCAGGCTGCGCGCCGGAACGATCCGGACATTGAAGCTGGCGTGATGGTCCTGCGGAACCTGCGCCTTGACCAGCCTGGCGATGGCCTCACCGCCTGCAGCCCCGCCGGCCGTGGCTGGCGCGTCGCCAGCCTTGCAATCACAATCCTTGCGCCCGTAGATCTCTGACATGGTGGCCTCCCTGGTGTTCGTCGACTGGAACTTTTCAGTCTAGGAACCTGCGAGGGAGCGCCGTTGAGCCTGCTCAACGGCGGGGCATTGCCGGTGCGCACGCATCGAGCGCCTGGCTGGCCACACCCATGCCCATGCGCGAACCGGGTCCTGTGGCCATGGCGCGTGCGGCGCGCCGTCATCGGACCGGCGGTGCGTATCCGCGGATCATGGTCGATGGGTACGCATCTGGCGCGCAGCCCGTGCCCGTGCCCGGGACTATCGCTTCGTGATGCGACGCGCCACCACGGCCAGTCCTGCGAGCAGCAGCAGCACCTGTGCCGGCTCGGGCACCGGCGTCAAGACATCCATTCCGACGGCACCTGACACCAGGCGGGGGTCCTGGTTGAACGGATCGAGGGCGGCCAACTGCGGCGCGATGCGCTGCAGGCCTGGCGCCAGAGGCGAATCCATCTCGTAGGTCGCAGTCTCGCCCGGATCGAGCGTGCCGGCGAAGCCGTGTACGCCGAAGTCGAAGCTGGCGGGAACGGTCGTCGAGTTGGTTGCGGAATACCGGTAGCGGTAACCACCCGCAATGACCTCGAACGAACTCGCGAAACCCGCCAGTTCCGCGCGCGCCGCGGCGTCGACGTCGTCGGGCGCCAGCGGGTCCTCGGTCAGGGATGCGATGGACGCCAGCGTGCCGGTCACGCCGGCGAAGTCGCCGCCCAGCGGGCGGATCGGCGGCGCCGCCGCTGCGCCCGACGCCGTCGCAGCACCTGGACCCGACTCCGGAACGGGGCCGCCACCCGGGCCACTGCCGGCATTGTCGGACCAGTCCAGATGCAGCGTGGGGCAGATCAGGCCTGCCCTGCACGGCAGCTTTTGACGATTCAGGAAGCCGGTGAAATCCGCTTCGCCCTCGAAGGTGTCGTACGAGGGCGTGCCGAACAACAGACCGACCCACTGCGTATCCAGAGTGATCCAGCTCTTGAAATCACCGGGTGCCTGGAAGTTCAGAATCGTCGCACCGTTGTGATCCGTCCAATGAATATGCACCAAGCGATCGGGCGCCGAGGTCCGCAGGCTGCTGTGGATATACGCCAGACCGGCGCGTTGTCGAACCTGGGAGGTGAGAAAGGTCTCAGGCGTGTTGTCCAGCAGCAGGATGTCGAACTCGTTGATTTCCTCGTCCACCAGGAAGGCCTGCGCGGGGCCGGCCACCAGCACGATAACCGCCAGACCCATGGCAAGGCAACGCCGCAACCCTGACGCGGCAACACACGGGCCTTTCGAATCGATAGGCATATGCTCCTCCACGGTCGTGCCCCGCACGGCGCCTGGCAGCGACCTTCGTCGCGGACATGGGTACGGGTCGACGAGGAACTTAGTCCGGTTTCCGGCGTTTGTCACTACTTGACGCAGGCGCCTCGCAGGGTGGCGCTGGCGGGTGTTCGCGCGTCTGTGCAGTGCTGTGCAGTGCCGCCCGACGGCCGCGTATGCACGCGCGCCAACGGCGGTGGTATCGTGTTCCGGCATGGACAAGCGTAGCTGGGTTTTCACCGTACAGGCGGCATCGGACGCCGGACGCGGCACGCGCCGGCTGCAGCGCCGCGGCATGCTCGGTCTCGCCATCGCCGCCGGCGTGTGGGCCGTGGCGCAAGCCGCCCGGGCCCAGCCCCGCCTCACCATATCGGCCGGGCAGCTGCAACAGGCCGTGGCGCAACGTTTCCCGATGCGTTACGGCGTACCGGGGCTGGTGGACTTCGACATCCAGCCGCCTCAGCTGCGGCTGTTGCAGGACGACAACCGCGTGCGCGCGCGGATGGCCGTCGAGGCGGCCGGTCCGGCGCTGGATCGCGCGCACCGGGGCTCGTTCGACGTGGACTTCGCGCTGCGTTACGAGCCCTCCGACCGGACGATACGTGCGCACCGCCTGCAGTTCCGGAATCTGCGACTGCCGGGATTGAGTCCACAAGCGTCGGAACTGCTCGATGCCTATGGAACGACCATGGCCGCGCAGGCGCTGCAGGAGGTGGTATTGCACCGGTTGCGTCCGCAAGACCTTGCCGTCGCCGACAGCATGGGCATGCGGCCCGACAGCATCACCGTGACGGACCAGGGCCTGGTCATCGGCTTCGTGTTCAAGCCGCTGTGATGCGTGCCGAACACCGCCCGGGCGCGGCCCCCCGGAAACAGGGCACGGTCATGCCGGTGCCGACGCCCCCATCCACCCGTATTCAGCCCCAGCCCTGAACCTCGCGCCTGGCCGAGGTCAGCATGCGCGAGAGCGTCGTGTCCTTGTCGATGAAGTGGTGCTTCAACGCGGCCGCGACGTGGATCAGCACGATGGCCACGAGCACCTTGCCGAACAGGCCATGGACGCCGTGGGCCAGCGACGCCAGCCACTCGATCCTCGGCTGCGCGGGCAGCGTGAACCAGCCGAACACGACGATATCCCTGCCGCCGAACAACGAGCCGACAACGCCCGACAGCGGCATCGCGATGATGCCGGCCAGCAGCACCCCGTGCGCGATCCGGGATGCCCTCTGTTGCCATGCGGCCATGCGGGACGCCGGCGCAGGGAAACCCATGAACAAGCGCCACGTCACGCGCCACAACCCGACAACCAGGATCACGACGCCCAGCGATTTATGGATGGCGATCAGCGGGCCCCTGGCCTCGCGCTCCAGGCCGCCGAACTCGAGGTACAGGCCGAAGCCGAGCATGGCGATCATGGCAATGGCAATCACCCAATGGTTGACGCGCGACGTCAGGTCGTACGTTGGCGATGGATGCATCGAGGTTTCCTTGTCAATGTTCGTGGGTTTGTCTTGTCGATCGCAGCTGCGACGCGCGGCGATACCGCGGTGGCCCGGATCGAGCTTGGATGGTTTCCGCTGCCGGCGTCAGGCCTGCGGAAATTGTCCCGCCGCCCCGTATCTCACGGGTTGGTCGTGGGTAAAGTCATGTAAACCCCACCCCACCGGGCCTCAGCGATGCGGCCCGCGATTCAGCCGCCGTACAACCAGGGCAGCTCGAGCAGCCGGGCACCCAGCAATGCCAGCGCGGCATCGCGCCCCCAGCGCACCGGTCCGCGGGCATGGAACACCTGGCCGTTGCGGCGCGAGCGCTGCTGCACCCGCCGGTTGCGTGGCCAGCGCAGGCGCGCGAAACCGGCCAGCGCCGCGTCGACCGGTCGGCTCCGGTCGGCCAGCGCCGTGGCCACGGCCTGCGCATCCTCGATCGCCATGCCCGCGCCCTGCGCCAGGTAGGGTCGCATCGGGTGCGCGGCGTCGCCCAGCAGCGCAACACGCCCGCGCGCATGTTCGCCCAGCCCGGTCATCGGTGCACGGTCGCACAGGATCCACAGGCGCCAGGCCGGCACGGCATCGACCAGCGCCCGCAGCGGCGGCGCCACCGTGCCCAGCGCGGCCCGCAACTGCGCCGGATCGGCCCGCTGGTTCCAGTTCGCCAGCTGTCCCGGCGTGGCATTGGCGGCACGCAACCCATCGGGTGCACCGTGCACGACGACCACCAGGTTGAGCCAGTCGCCGCCACGCACCGGATACTGAACCACGTGCAGTTGCGGTCCGAGCCAGGCCGTCACCTGCCGGCTGCGCAACGCGGCGGGCAGGTCCGACTGCCGCAGCAAGGCCCGGTAGGCCAGGTGACCGGTCGGCTGCGGGTCGCCATCGCCCAGCAGCTGCCGGCGCACCGGGCTCCACAAGCCGTCGGCGCCCAGCAGCACATCGGCCTGCAGCTGCCGCCCACCGGCGACGGACGCCGTCACGCCGGCGTCGCTCGACTGCGTGAATTCCAGCAAGGCGCTGTCGAGGTCCAGCTGCACGCCGCCTTGCGCACGCACCGCGTCCAGCAGCAACCGATGCAGGTCGGCGCGGTGCACGGTGGCGTACGGTGCGCCATAACGCCGGCGCATCGCCTCGCCCAGCGGCATCGCGGCCAGTTCGCGGCCCGAAACGGCGCTGCGCACCTGCAAGCGGTCGGGGAACGCCGCCAGTTGCGCCAGCGGCCGCTCCAGCCCCCAGCCATGCAGGATGCGGGTCACGTTCGGCCCGACCTGGATACCGGCGCCGACCTCGCCGAACTCCGCGGCGCGTTCGATCACCCGCACGCCGCAACCCGCCCGGCCGCAGGCCAGCGCAGCGGCCAGGCCGGCGATACCGGCTCCGGCAACGAGTACGCGTGGTTCAGACATGGGCTGCATGGTAAGGTGCTTCACGGCCGGTCCGGGTCGCACCGGCCCGGCCATGGGGTCCCGCTTCGACGGCTCCGCTAATATCCGGGTTCCCGTCGTGTTCAATCCATCCGCACTGCGCTGCGCAATCCGGACGGCGTCGCCATACCGCGTGGCCCGCCACTTCAGGTGACATGCCTATGAGCTCCAGCCCTTCCCACCATGATCTGCTGATTCGCAACGGCACCGTCATCGACGGCAGCAAGGCACCGCGATACACCGCCGATGTGGGCATCACCAATGGACGTATCACCGCCATCGGCCCGCTCGGCGCGCATAGCGCGGAATGCATCGTCGACGCCCGAGGGCGGATCGTCGCGCCCGGGTTCATCGATGCCCATACCCATGACGACCAGGCGGTGTTGTCGCGGCCCGACATGTCGTTCAAGGTGTCGCAAGGCGTGACCACCGTGATCGCCGGCAATTGCGGCATCAGCGCCGCCCCGCTGCGGGACGACATGGAGTTGCCGATGCCGCTGGGCCTGCTCGAATCACCGGCGCACGGGCGATACACGAGTTTCAGGGCCTATCTCGACGCGTTGCGGGCCACGCCCTCCTCGGTCAACGTCGCCGCCATGGTGGGGCATTCGACGCTGCGCGCGGTCGTGATGTCCGCGCTGGACCGGCCAGCGGACGCGGACGAGATCGCGGCCATGCAGGCGCACGTGGAAGAGGCCATGCGGGCCGGCGCCATCGGCATGTCCACCGGGACGTTTTATCCGCCCGCGGCCAAGGCCACGACGGAGGAGATCATCGCCGTCGGACGCCCGCTCAGTGCGCGCAAGGCCTTGTACGTGACACACATGCGCGACGAGGCCGACCAGGTGATGGAGGCGCTGGACGAGACCTTCCGCATTGGCCGCGCGCTCGACATTCCGGTGGTGGTGTCGCACCACAAGTTGCAGAACGCGAAGAACTTCGGCCGCTCCAGGGTCACGCTGCCGTTCATCCGGGAGGCCATGCAGCACCAGTGCATCGGCCTCGACTGTTATCCCTACACGGCCGGCTCGACCATGATCCGCACCGACCGCGGCATGCTGGACGGCCGCGTGCTGATCGCCAGCAGCGAACCCCATCCGGAATGCGCCGGCCGGGACCTCGACGACATTGCCCGCGCGTGGGGCCTCGACAAGTCCGAAGCGGCGCGTCGGCTGCAGCCGGGCAGCGCCATCTATTTCATGATGGACGAGGACGACGTGCAGCGCATCCTGGCGTTCGACGAGACCATGATCGGCTCGGACGGCATCCCGGTCGGGGAAAAACCCCATCCCCGCCTGTGGGGCACCTTCCCCCGCGTGCTGGGCCACTACAGCCGCGACATCGGGCTGTTTCCGCTGGAGACCGCCGTCTGGAAGATGACCGGGCTGACCGCGCGCAACTTCGGGCTGCACGGGCGCGGCCGCCTCGACGTCGGC
>JBFIDI010000170.1:0-10601 GCA_041581405.1 Burkholderiaceae bacterium | reverse complement strand
CGCTGTACGAGGTCATCACGCACAGCGCCGGCAACAGCTGGATGTTCGAGAACCGCATGGCCCATGTGCTGGCGGCCGACTACACCCCGCTGTCGGCCGTCGACATCTTCGTCAAGGACCTCGGCCTGGTGCTCGACATGGCGCGCGCCAGCAAGTTTCCGTTGCCGCTGTCGTCCACCGCGCACCAGATGTTCATGCAGGCGTCGACCGCCGGCCACGGGCGCGAGGACGACAGTGCGGTGATCAAGATCTTCCCGGGCATCGACCTGCCCGAAGGCAAGCCTGCCGATTGAGCCGGCAGCGTATCCCCACGACCCTTCCCGAACCGCGACCACCGCCATGGCATCCATTCTCCTGGGCTGTATTGCCGACGATTTCACCGGCGCCACCGACCTGGCCAACAACCTGGTGCGCGCCGGCATGTGCACGGCGCAGACCATCGGCGTACCGCAGGCTGCGCTCGATGCCGAGGTGCAGGCCGTCGTCGTGGCGCTCAAGTCGCGCACCATCGCCCCCGCCGACGCGGTGGCGCAGTCGCTGCAGGCGCTGCGCTGGCTGCAGGCCCAGGGCGCACGCCAGATCTATTTCAAGTACTGCTCGACCTTCGACAGCACGGCCGAAGGCAACATCGGCCCGGTGACCGAGGCGCTGATGGACGCGCTGGGCTGCGACTTCACGATCGCCACGCCGGCGTTTCCCGACAACAAGCGCAGCGTGTTCAAGGGTTACCTGTTCGTCGGCGACACGCTGCTCGACGAGAGCGGCATGCAGAACCATCCGCTGACCCCGATGACCGATCCGAACCTGGTGCGGGTCATGCAGGCCCAGACCCGGCGGCCGGTCGGGCTGATCGGCTACAGCGTGGTCGCGCGCGATGCGCAGGCCGTGCGCCAGCGCATGGACGAACTGCGCGCGCAAGGCGTGGGTGTGGCCATCGTGGATGCCGTGACCAACGACGACCTGCTGCGCCTGGGGCCCGCGCTGAAGGACTTGCCGCTGGTCACCGCCGGTTCGGGCGTCGCGATCGGCCTGCCGCAGAACTTCGGCATCCACCCCTCGTCGCAGGCCAGCGCCCTGCCCGCCGCCACCGGCCGCCAGGCCATCGTGTCGGGCAGCTGCTCGCTGGCGACGAACCGCCAGGTCGCGGCATTCAAGGCCACCGGCGGCCCGGCCATGGCCATCGATCCGATGCAGCTCGCGTCCGGCGAGGACGTCGTCGCCACGACGCTGGCCTGGGCCGAGCAGCGGCTCGCAGACGGACCGGTGCTGGTCTATTCGACCGCCGAGGCCGGCTCCGTGAAGGCGGTGCAATCGCAGCTGGGTGTCGGGCAAGCCGGCGCCATGGTCGAACAGGCCATCGCCGCCATCGCACGCGGGCTGGTCGAACGGGGCGTGCGGCAACTGGTCGTCGCCGGCGGCGAGACCTCGGGCGCCTGCGTACAGGCGCTGGAGATCACGCAGATGCAGATCGGGCCCCAGATCGATCCGGGCGTGCCGTGGTGCCATGCACAGACACCGGCGGGTCCCGTGCACATCACGCTCAAGTCGGGCAATTTCGGCACCGACGATTTCTTCACGAAGGCATTCAGCGCGCTCTGACCGGCGACGGCCGCGGGCCTGCGGGCCGTCGCACGACCGACGCTCAGGCCGCCACGGCATCGCCGCCGCTGCGCGCCGCCGCCTTGCCCTTCTTGCGCAACATCTCCAGGAAGACCTCGGCCGCGGGCGCCAGCGACTGGCCCTTGCGCTGGTAGACGAAATATTCGCGCCGGATCGCCGGGGCCCGCAGCGGCACGAAACGCACGCCGAAGTTCTCGGCAAACGCGCTGGCATAGTCGGGCGCGATCAGCACGCCGGTGCCGTGGCGCGCCAGCGCCATGGCCGTCGTGAGGTAACCCACGTCGCTGACGGTGTGGAACGGCAGGTCGTGGCCGTGGGCCTGCAGGCAACGGTCCAGGTAACGCGTGAACTCGTTGGAGTAGCTGATCCAGCGCTCGCGGCGCAGGTCCTTCCACGACACGCTGGCCTTGTCGTAGGCCGGATGTCCGGGCGCACAGACGAGACGGAACGGCACGTGCATCAGGAAGGTGCGCGAGACGTCGTCGCTGACCGGGCGCTCGGGGCCGATGCCCAGCTCCACCGCCCCGTGGCGCACGGTGTCCACCACGTCGTCGGCCACCACGTCCTTCAGGCGGATGCTGATCTCGGGATGTTGCTGGCCGAAGTCGTTGAGCACCGTTGCGACCCAGGTGCAGGCCATCATCTGCGACGTCGTCACGCGCAGGAAGCCGCGGCGCAGCGCACGGATCTCCGAGGCCCCCTCCACCACCTGTCGCACGTCCTCGAGGATGCGCTGCGCCCGCGGCAGCAGGTTCTTGCCGGCCTCGGTCAGCGTGATCGCGCTGCGGCTGCGATCGAACAGCTGCAGCCGCAGCTCCTGTTCGAGTTGCTGCACCAGCATGCTGACCGCGGACTGGGTCAGGCTGAGCTGGCGCGCCGCACCCGTGAAGCTGCCGTATTGGGTGACGGCGGCGAACGCCCGCATCTGTCTCAAGCTGATATTCATGGTGCACCATTCGGGTTCCCGCAGGCGCCATGGAAGAAGGCACCTGCACCGTCATCAGATTCTATGATGGAGGCATCAAAAGAATTCGCTTGTCTGATGGAGGAGCCGGTTCCTAGAATGCCCCCGAACGCTCCGAAACCAACACCGAAGGCCTCTTGATTTCATGCACATTGCCGTAGTGGGAACCGGAATCGTCGGCGCATGCAGCGCCGCCTGGCTGCAACGCGACGGCCACCAGATCACCTTCGTGGACCCGCTGGAGCCGGGCCAGGCCTGTTCCTTCGGCAACGCGGGCTCCTTGTCGCCGAGCGCCTGCCTGCCGGTCGGCATGCCCAACATGTGGCGCAAGGTGCCCAGCTGGCTGCTCGACCCGCTGGGGCCGCTGACGATCCGCACCAGCTACCTGCCGCGCGTATTGCCCTGGCTGCTGCGCATGCTGCGGCACTCGACGCGGCAGGAAGTCACGCGCATCGCCGGCTCGCTGGTCACGCTGCTGCGTCCGATCTTCGATTGTTACGAGCCGCTGCTGGAACACGCCCAGGCGCAGTCGCTGGTACAACGTTCCGGCTGCCTGTATGTGTATTCCTCGCGCGAGGCCGCCGCGCAGTGGAAATGGGGCATGGACCTGCGGCGCTCGCTCGGGGTCAACCTGATCGACGTCGACCGCGAAGAACTCGAAAGCCTGGAGCCCGACCTCAAGGGCCGGTTTCGCTTCGGCATCCTGGCGCCCGACAACGGCTCCACGCTGGACCCGTCGCAGCTGGTGCAGGCCTTGTGCCGGCAAAGCCTGCGCGACGGCGCACGCCACGACCGGCGCACGGTCACCGGGTTCGAGCGGCAGGGCGGCCGCGTCACCGCCGTGCGCATGGACCGGGGCGAACCGCTGGCCGTCGACGGTGTCGTGATCGCCGCCGGTGCGTGGTCGGGCACGCTGGCCGCGCAGCTGGGCGACCGGTTGCCGCTGGAATCGCAGCGCGGCTACCACGTGACCGTGCGCAGCTCCAACCTGCGGCTGCGCCATACCGTCATGGCGTCGGAAAACAACCTGATGGTCAATCCGATGGCCATGGGCCTGCGCCTGGCCGGCACGGTCGAATTCGCCGGGCTGGCGCCACCGCCGAACTACGAGCGCGCGCAGGCCCTGCTGCGCCAGGGCCGGCAGCTGTTCCCGCATCTGGACACCGCCGACGTCACGCAGTGGATGGGCCACCGTCCCTGCATGCCCGACAGCCTGCCGGTGATCGACCGTTCGCGCCATGCCGACAACGCCTGGCTGGCGTTCGGTCACGGCCATATGGGCATGTGCATGGGCGCCACGACGGGACGCGAGATCGCCCACCTGGTCGCGGGCCGTCCGACCCAGGTCGACCTGGCGCCGTTTCGCGCGGCCCGCTTCCGTTGACGCGCCGCATGACGACGCGTTGCTGGGCCATCGGCATCGACATGGGTGGCACCTTCATCGACGTGGTCGCCGTGTCGTCGGACGGTGAACTGCGCAGTCTCAAGCATCCGCGCGAGGCCGGCCGCATGGTGGAGCCGATCGTGCAGGCGGTGGACCGGATGCTTGCACACGCCGGCATCGCGGCGGCGCAGGTGGCGCGTATCGTGCATGGCTCCACCGTGGTCACCAACCTGCTGCTCGAACAGACCGACGGACCCGTGGCGGTGCTGACCAACACCGGCATGCGCGACGTGCTGGCGCTGGCCCGGCAGGACCGGCACGACCTGTACAGCGCCGCCGTGGCGCCGCCGACGCCCGAGGGCCGACTGTTTCCGGCCGAATTGCGATTCGAGATTGCCGGCCGGCTGGACGCAGCCGGGCACGAGGTGCAGCCGCCCGAACGCGAGCCGGTCACGGCGCTGGCCCACGACCTGGCCGCACGCGGCGTGTCGGCGGTGGCCGTGTGCCTGCTGTTCTCGCATGTGTCGCCACGACACGAGCAGCAGGTCCGCCGCTGGTTGCTGGACGCGCAACCTGCGCTGATGGTGTCGGTGTCCAGCGAGGTCGACCCCAAGCCGCGCGAGTTCGAACGTTTCCTGGCCACCGCCTTCGACGCCTACAGCAAACCCATGGTGCAGCGTTACCTGCATGCGCTGCACGACGCCTTCGCCGCGCAAGGCCTGCCCGACCCGTCGCTGATGCGCTCCGAAGGCGGCATCGCCGACTGGCGCCAGGCGCTGCAGCGCCCGGTCGCGCTGGCCATGTCCGGCCCGTGCGCGGCGCTGCAAGGCGTTGCCGCCAGCCTGCCCGCGGACGACGCGTCCCGGGTCGTGATGACGCTGGACGTGGGCGGCACCAGCACCGACATCGGCCTGCTGGAAGGCGGCCAGCCTTTGTTCACCGACACGCTGCTGTGCGGCGACCTGCGCTTGCGATTGCGCTGCGCCGACGTGGAGTCGCTGCCGATCGGCGGCGGCAGCCTGGCCAGCGTCAATGCCGGCGGCGGCCTGCGCCTGGGCCCGCGCTCGCAAGGCGCCTCGCCCGGCCCCGCCGCCTATGGACGCGGCGGCGTCAACGCCACCTTGACCGACGCGCTGCTGCTGCTCGAGCGCCTGCCGAACGCGCTGGCCGGCGGCGTGACACTGGACCACGAACGGGCCCGGGCCGCGGTGGAGAGCGACGTCGCGCACGCGCTGGGTATTCCGGTCATCGAGGCGGCGCAGGCCATCGTGGCCACCGCGGCCACGGCCATGGCCGAGAGCCTCAAGACGCGGGCGTTCCAGCGCGACCTCGATCCCGCCGATTGCCTGCTGGTGGCCGCCGGCGGTGGCGGCGCCCAACACGTGGCCGAAGTGGCGGAACTCGCCGGCGTGCGCCGGGTGCGCGTGATCGCCCATGCGGGCGTGGTCGCCGCGCTCGGCCTGCTGGCGGCCGCACCGACACGCACGGTGGAGTCCGCATGCCGGCTCACACTGACGGCCGACGGCCTGGCGGCGCTGCGCGAGCTGCGTGTGGCGCTGCTGCCCGACGACATCGCGGACACGACGCAACACTGGAGCCTGGAGGTCCTGCTCGCCGGCCAGGGCAGCCCGGTGGAGGTGACCTGGTGGCCGGGCGAGGACCTGCACGCGCTGCAGGCGCGTTTCGCCGAGCGGTACCAGGCCTTGCGCGGCCAGATGCCGGAACGTTTCGAGGCCCAGGTCGGCCTGCTGCGCGGCGTGTTCCAGCGCGCCGTGCCGGCGCCGGGCTTCGAAGCCCGGCACCTGCAGGCCGACGCCGGACTGCTGGCCGGACATGCCGACCGCGGCACGGGCCCGCAAGCCCTGTTCGCCGCCACCACCACCGTGTGGGTGCCCGCCGGCTGGTGCTGGCAGGCCCAGGACGACGGCTCGCTGCTGCTGAGCCGGCAACACGACGCCGAGGCAACACATGTCTGAACACCTGGTCCGGATGGAGCCGGTGCGGCTCGCGCTGCAAGGTATCGTCGACCGCATGCAGGGCCGCATGATGCGGGCCGCCTATTCGTCGATCGCGCGTGAAGGGGGCGACTGCGCGGCGGCGCTGTTCCTGCCCGACGGCCGCCTGCTGGCGCAGGCCCGGTCGCTGCCACTGCTGCTCGGCTCGCTGATTCCCGCGGTGGCCGGCGTGTTGCGGCAGTTCGCGCCGGCGCAGATGGCCGACGGCGACGCCTACCTGATGAACGACCCGTGGTCCGGCGGCACCCACCTGCCCGACCTGATCGTGGTGCGACCGGTGATGCACGAGGGCCGGCCGATCGCGCTGGCCGCGACCATCCTGCACCACCAGGACGTGGGTGGCATGGCCGCGGGCTCGATACCGCCGAACGCGACCGACATCTTCCAGGAAGGACTGCGGATTCCGCCGCTGCGCTGGCGCAGCGCGGGCCAGGCCGATGCCGGCATCGAGCGGCTGTTGTGCGCCAACAGCCGCACGCCGGACAACCTGATGGGCGACCTCGCCGCCCAATGGTCGGCCGTGACCCAGGGCGCGAGCGAGACCGTCGCCTTGCGCACGCGCCACGGCGACGGATTTCACGGCATCTGCGAAGCCTTGCTGGCGCAGTCCGAACGCATCACGCGCGAGGCCTTGCGGCACGCACCCGACGGACACTGGCACTGGGAAGACCAGCTCGACGGCGACGGCGTCGACGACAAGCCGGTGCGTATCGCGGTCAGCCTGCACAAGCAGGGCGACAGCCTGACGATCGACTTCAGCGGATCGTCGCCGCAGACACGCGGACCGGTGAATGCCTCGCCCTCGAGCATGATGGCGGCCATCCTGTTCTTCATGCGCACCCTGGCGCCGCAGGCGCCGAACAATGCGGGCTGCCTGGCACCGGCGCGCTGGATCCTGCCCGAAGGCAGCGTGGTCCATCCGCGCCTGCCGGCGGCGGTGAACGCCCGGACCGCCACTGTCAAGCTGGCCTGCAACGCCATGCTCGGCGCATGGTCGCTGGCCGCATCGCGCACGCCGCTGGCCTCGAATGCCGGCGTGGCCACGGTGCTCTCGCTCAGCGGCACCGATCGCCAGGGCCGGCGCTGGCTGCTGACCGAGATCATTGCCAGCGGCGCCGGCGCCAGCGCCTCGGCGCACGGCGCCAGCGGCGTCTCCACCGACGTGGGCAACGCCCGCAACACGCCGGTCGAGGTGATCGAATCCGAAGCCCCGCTGCGCGTGCTCTGTTATGCCATCCGCGGCGACTCCGGCGGCGCCGGCCGCTACCGCGGCGGCCACGGCGTGCGGCGCATCTACCAGTTGCTCGAAGGACATGGCAGCGTTTCCTACCGGGGCGAACGCCATGTCAGCCGTGCACGCGGCAGCCACGGAGGCGGCGACGGCGCACCTTCGGCCGCGCGCATCGAAAGATCCGATGGACGTGTCGACACCTTGCCCGCCCGGGCACGGGTCGACTGGTCAGAAGGAGACAGGCTCGTCATAGAAACGGCCGGCGGCGGCGCCTGGGGCCCACCGGAAGCGATTCCGGAGCCACCCGGGCACCACATCATTGTTGGAACCACTTGAAAGCACAAACTGCCATGAAACCACTTGCGCACACCACCCGGGGCCTGCCCCGCTTCCTGACGGCGCTGACCGCCGTCGCCGCCTTGTCCCTGGGCGCCTTGACCGCCGCGCCGGCCGCGGCCCAGACCTATCCCTCCAAGACGGTCCGCATCGTGGTGCCCTTCCCGCCCGGCGGCAGCACCGACCTGCTGGCGCGCCGGTTGAGCGACCGCCTGTCCGAAAAGTGGAAACAGACCGTCATCGTCGAAAACCGCGCCGGCGCCGGCGGCACGGTGGGTGCGGACCATGTCTCCAAGTCGGAACCCGACGGCCACACCCTGCTCCTGGGCGTGACCGGCAGCAACGGCATCGCCGGTTCCTTGTACCCCAACCTGCCCTACGACATGGTCAAGGGCTTCTCGCCGATCACCATCGTCGTCAGCGCGCCGCTGCTGATCGTCAAGAACCCCAAGGTGCCGGCGAACAACCTGCAGGAACTGGTGGCGGCCGCCCGTGCCAAGCCCGCGTCGCTGAGTTATGGTTCGCCCGGCAACGGCACCTCGATGCACCTGACCGGCGAGATGTTCAAGCTGGCGACCAAGGCCTCGTTCCTGCACATTCCGTACCGCGGCAGCGCCGGCGCGCTGGCCGACACCATGGGCGGGCAGATCGACCTGATGTTCGGCGACGTGCTGGTCGTGACGCCGCAACTGGCCGCCGGCAAGCTGGTCGCGCTGGGCGTGACGTCGAAGGAACGCCACCCGATGTTCCCCAACGTGCCCACGGTGGCCGAGAGCGGCTACCCCGGCTTCGAGGCCTTGTCGTGGCAAGGCCTGTTCGCGCCAGCCGGCACGCCGCCGGCCATCGTCGAGAAGATCAACCAGGACGTGAACGCCGCGCTCAAGAGTGCCGAGTTCCAGGAGTACTTCGGCTCGCGGGGCTTCACGCTCGGCGGCAGCAGTGCCAGCGAGTTCAAGGCCTTCATCGAGAGCGAGGTCAAGAAGTGGGCCAACATCGTCAAGACCGCCGGCGTCAAGGTGGATTGACCCGCGCATGCCAGCAACCGGCATCCGCCATCTGGGCCCGCCCGTGCAACGCGCGGGCAAGGTCCAGCCGATCTCGCCCGCGGTGCTCGTCGATGAACGGCTGGTCTTCGTCGCCGGCCAGGTGCCGATGCGCGACGGCAAGCCGGCCGGCGACGACATCGCCAGCCAGACCCACTACACGCTGGACCTGATCGAGGCCATCCTGCACGGCGCCGGCTGCACGCTGGCCGACGTCGTCAAGACCACGGTCTGGCTGGTCGACGGCCAGGACTATGCCGGCTTCAACGAGGCTTATGCCCAGCGCTTCCCGGCGGCCAGCGCACCCGCGCGCTCGACCGTGATCGCCGGCCTGATCGCACCGGTGAAGCTGGAGATCGAGGCGATCGCGCTGCGCCCGATGCGCTGAACCCGCCAGGCGCTGCGGACCGACGGGCCCGGCGGCGCGTCGCGCCGACACTTGACCGGGCCGCGTGCGCCGCCTCAGGACTGTTTTTCGGGGATGTGCACCACGAGGCCGTCGAGTTCCGCGGTCACCGGGATCTGGCAGCTCAGGCGGCTCTCGGGACGCCGTTCGCTGGCCACGAAATCGAGCATCTCGGCCTCCAGTTCGTCCGGCGGCGCCAGGCGGTCGACAAAGGCCGTGTCGACGTAGACATGGCAGGTGGCGCAGGAGCAGCAACCGCCGCATTCGGCATCGATGCCGCGGACATTGCCGTGAATGGCGTTTTCCATCACGCTGGAGCCGGCCTTGGCCTGCACGCTCTGGCGGCTGCCGTCGTTCAGGATGTAGTGGATCGTGGGCATGCGCGGACTCAATACAGGTCGAAGTACTCGCGGTGTTCCCACGCGCTGACTTCCAGGTTGAAACGGTCGATCTCGGCCTGCTTGATGTGGCACAGGTAGTGGACGAAGTCCCGGCCCATCTGCTGGTTCAGCATCTCGCTGGCGCGCAGGCAGGCCAGTGCATCGCCGAGCGAACGCGGCAACTGCTCGGCCGGCGTGTCGTACGGTGCATCGGCCGACGGTCCGGGATCGGTCTTGTTGCACATGCCATCGAGGCCCGAGAACACCTGCGACGCCATGTACAGATACGGATTGGCCGCCGGCTCGCCGACCCGGTTCTCGATCCGGGTCGCCGCCTGGCCGACGCCGCCGAGCACGCGCAGCATCGCGCCGCGGTTGTCGCGCGCCCAGATCGCACGGTCCGGCGCCAGCGAGAACGGCCGGTAGCGGCGATAGCCGTTGATGGTCGGGCTCGCCAGCGCGGCCGCGGCGCAGGCGTGTTGCTTGAGCCCGCCGAGGTAATGCAGGCCGATGTCGCTCAGGTCGCGGCCCTCCTGCGTCGGGATGAAGGCATTCGCGCCGTCGCTGCCGCGCAGCGACTGGTGCAGGTGCCAGCCGCTGGACATGACATTCGGAATCCGCGGGCGGCACATGAAGGTCGCGTGGTACCCGGCGCGATGGCACACCTGCTTGATGGCGCTGCGCAGCAGCACCATGGTGTCCGCGGCCAGCAGCCCGGCCATCGGCCCGAAGGTCAACTCGAACTGGCTGGGCCCGTATTCGACCTCCAGCGACCGCAACGGCAGGCCCAGGCCGGTCAGGTTCGCGCGCAGCAGTTCCATCACCGCGTCGACCCGGTCGTAGCGCAGCTCGGTCAGGTACTGGTAACCCTGCGACAGCAGCGAGACCCGCGGCGGCTCGCCGGGTTGCCCGGAGTCGCCGAGCTCCAGCGCGTCGCCTTCGCGCTTGAACACGTGGAACTCGACCTCCAGCCCGGCGATGAACTCCAGTCCGGTGGCATGCAGCTGCTGCAATGCGCGTTGCATGACCTGGCGCGTGGCGTACGGACACGGGCGACCGTCGTTCATGTACGCGTCGCACAACACCCAGCCGGTGCGCGCCGACCACGGCAAGACCTTGAACGTGGACGGATCGGCGACGATCGTGAAATCGGCACCGCCTTGCAGCCCTTCGACGGCAAAGCCGCCGCCGGCCGTGAAGACCGGGAACACGGTCTTGTGCG
>JBFIDI010000169.1:0-10605 GCA_041581405.1 Burkholderiaceae bacterium | reverse complement strand
TTGGGCAGCGTCAAGACCGAAACCAATGGCGTGACGGTTGCTGATCCCGGCGCACAGATCCGTTCGGGCGGCCACACCGGCAGCCGTTGGGGCCTGAAGGGTTCGGAAGACCTGGGTGGTGGCTTGAAGGCCAACTTCGTGCTGGAGCAAGGCTTCAACGTCGATGACGGCTCCGCTTCCAGCGCTCGCCAGTTCCATCGTCAAGCCTACGTCGGCCTGTCGGGTGGTTTCGGTACCTTGAACGTTGGCCGTCAGTATGACGTCACCGACACGATGTACGGCAACTACGATCCGTTCGGCTACTCTGGCTACAGCGCCATGGGTTACGCCTTCAACGTGGGTTGTACCACCGGCGGTTCCGGTGACTGCGTTGGCCGTCAGGACAACACCGTCATGTACACGACCCCGTCGATGGGTGGTTTCTCGGTTGCCGCCATGTGGGCTCCGGGCGAAGACAAGACCGCCGCTGCCAGCGCCGGCCGCGTCTACGGTGTGATGGCCAACTACTCCAACGGCCCGATCGCCGCTGGTTTGGGCTGGCAGTCGAACAAGGCCGCTGGCGGCCAGGCTCGCACCGACACCAACTTCGGCGCTTCGTATGACCTCGGCGTTGCCAAGTTGTACCTGCAACTGGAGCAGGGCAAGAACAAGAACACCGTCGGTACCGGCAAAGACTCCGGCTACGGCCTGGGCGCAGTGCTGCCCGTCGGCCCGGCCAGCCTGACCGTTGGTTACGCTTCCGAGAAGCAGAAGATCGCCGGCACGAAAGTGTCCGATTCCAAGGCCTTCAGCCTGTTGGGCAAATACGACCTGAGCAAGCGCACCTATGTGTACGCCGCTTACCGTCGTGGCGAGACCGACCCGGCTGGCGCTGCCAACACCACCAAGACCACGCAATACGGTCTGGGCCTGGTCCACAACTTCTGATCATCGCGCTGGCATCTGGCCAGTGTGACAGTCTGATAGTTTGAAAACCCGCTGTGGAAACACAGCGGGTTTTTTTGTGCGCCTGCGTTTCCCCCGGTAACGGTCCGGTCGGGCCACGACACCGCGAGAAAAACACGGGTGCCAGCGACGACCTTAAAAACTACTTCCGGTAACGCTCTCGACACTAGGGTTAACCCTAGTCTGCTCTAGAATCAGGCTGGCCTGATCGATTTCCTGATCGGGTATCAACCATTCCTTTCCAGAAAGCAGAGCAGAGAAAATGAAGAAAGCCCTCGTGTCCATCGCGGTCATGACCGTCGCCGGCGCGGCCAGTGCGCAGTCATCCGTGACCCTGTATGGCCGTATCGACGCGTCTCTCGCAAGCCAGAAGACCGAAGTCGGTGGCGTCACCACGGTCGATCCTGGTGCCCAGATCCGCTCCGGCGCCCATACCGGCAGCCGCTGGGGCCTGAAAGGCTCTGAAGACCTGGGTGGTGGCCTCAAGGTCAATTTCCAGCTGGAGCAGGGCTTCAACATCGATACCGGAACCGCTTCCAGCGCACGCCAGTTCCACCGCCAGGCCTGGGTTGGCCTGTCGGGTGATTTCGGTGCGCTCCAGATCGGTCGCCAGTATTCGACCATCGACAACCTGTACACCGAACACGACGCGCTCGGCATGTCCGGCTACAGCGCGGCAAACTACGCGTTTGGCGCTGGCACGTATGTCGACTCCAGCCGTATCGACAACGCCGTCTACTACTCGACGCCGTCCTTCGGTGGCTTCAGCGCGGCGGCATTGTGGGCTCCGGGCGAAAACAAGAACGGCGCGGCGGGCACGCTCAAGAGCCTGACCGGCCTGCAGGCCATGTATGTCCAGGGTGCGCTCAACGTCGGCGCCGCATGGGAGTCGCAGCGCTTCAACGCGCTTGCCGACACCACGGCCTGGGAACTGGGCACGTCGTACGACTTCGGCGTGGCCAAGTTGTACGCCCAGCTCGAAGGCGCCAAGAACGACGCGACGAACTCCAAGGATTCTGGCTACCAGATCGGCGTCAAGATTCCGTTCGGCGCGCCCACGCTGGCGGTGTCGTATGCGCGTGAAAACCTGAAGACGGCCGGCACCAAGGTCTCGACCGCCAGCGCCTATACGCTGATGGCGCAATACCCCCTGAGCAAGCGCACCTACGTCTACGCCGCCTACCTGAACGGCAAGACCGATCCGGTGGTGGGTGCGACGACGCGCCAGACCAACTACGGCCTGGGCATGGTCCACAATTTCTGATGACTGTTGACGCGTAAACAACTGTTTGCGCGACAAAAACCCCGAGAATCCGCTGTGCCCGCACAGCGGATTTTTTTTTTGTGTGTGTCTTGCGCGGGTGTCCATCGACGAGGAATGCCATGGTTCGTGTCCCCGTGTATCGCGCCGCGCTGGCGCTTGCCTGCCTGCTGCTGTTGTCCGCCTGCGCGACGACGACGACGGACACCGACGACGACAACGCGGCGCAACAGGCGCTGACCCGCAGCGCCTGGGCCGCGGCGTCGATGCGCTCGGTGGATGCCGATGGCTGGCAACACCAGGTATTCCCCGGCAAGCGCCGTTCCGAATACCGCCACGCGCACAAGCAGGGTCGCGACGCCGTGATGGTGCGCGCGCACGCGTCGGCCAGCATGTTGCGCCAGCGGGTTCGCATCGAGCCCGATCAGCTCGGCCAGTTGCGGTTTTCCTGGCTGGTTCCGTCGCTGATCGCGCAGGCCGACATCTCCCAGCGGGACGCCGACGACGCCCCGGTGCGTCTGGTACTGGTGTTCGAGGGCGACCGGTCGCGGTTCTCGGCCAAGGACGCGGCCTTGTCGGACCTGTCCGAGGCGCTGACCGGCGAGCCCTTGCCGTATGCCACGTTGATGTACGTCTGGAGCAACCGCCATCCCGAAGGCGCGGTGATCCGCAACCCGCGCACCAGCCGCATCCGCAAGCTCGTGATGGAGACCGGCGAGGGCAGGCTCAATCGGTGGCTGGACTATGAACGGGACGTGCGGGCCGATTTCGTCACCGCGTTCGGCGAACCTCCCGGGGCCCTGCTGGCCGTCGGTATCATGACCGACACCGACAACACGCAGTCCCGGGCGCAGGCCTGGTACGGTGCGCTCGAGCACCGTCCGCGGCTCGCCCGGTCGCGAACCGCGCTGGCCGACTGACGGACCCGGCCGGGCCGCTGCACGCAACCAGGAGATACACATGGCAATCAGGCAGGTGGTGCGCAATGCACGGGTGTTCGACAGCGTCACGGGCGCGATCACGGACCGGCGCCAGATCGTCATCGACGGCGACCGCATCGCGGCCATCGTCGACGCGTCGGCGGCCGTGGACGAGGCCCGGGTCATCGACGCGCACGACAAGGTCGTCCTGCCCGGCCTGATCGACGCCCACGTACATGTGGTGGCCGCCTCGCACGACCTGATCGGCCTGGCCCAGCAGCCGCCGTCCATGGTGGTGGCGCAAAGCAGCCAGATCCTGCGCGGCATGTTGCGGCGCGGCTTCACGACGGTGCGCGATGCGGCCGGCGCCGACTACGGCCTGCAGGAAGCCGTGGCGCGCGGCCTGTTCGAGGGGCCGCGGCTGTTCATCGCCGGCTTCCCGGTCTGCCAGACCGGCGGCCATGCCGACATGCGGCCCAAGGGCGTGCGCATGCGCGAGATGTTCTGCAGTTGCGCCGGCCTGGGACTGATAGGCGCGATTGCCGATGGCGTGGGCGAGGTGCGCCGTGCGGTGCGCGAGCAGGTGCGCAATGGCGCGAACCAGATCAAGATCATGGCCGGTGGTGGCGTGTCCAGCCCGACCGATCCGCTCGAAGGCACGCAGTTCTCGATCGACGAGTTGCGCGCCGCCTGCGAGGAGGCCGAGGCGGCCAATCTGTACACGATGGCACATGCCTATTCGCCGCGGGCGGTGACGCGCGCCGTGCAGGCCGGCGTGCGCTCGATCGAACACGGCAACCTGATCGACCCGGCAAGCGCCCGCGTCATGAAGGAACACGGCGCCTACCTGGTTCCGACCCTGTCGACCTACCAGGCCTTGTCGAACGAGGGTACGCGGCTGGGCTGGTCGGGCGAGATGCTGGACAAGCTGGCGATGGTGCAGCAACGCGGCATCGAGTCGCTGCAGATCGCGCGCGCCGAAGGTGTTCCCATCGTGTTCGGCACCGACCTGCTGGGCCACATGCACGACCAGCAGTCGGGCGAGTTCGACCTGCGCACCCAGGTCATGTCGCCGGTCGAGGCCTTGCAGAGCGCAACCATCGTCGCGGCCCGGATGATGCGCCAGCAGGGGCAGATCGGCGAACTGGTCGCCGGTGCCTGGGCCGACCTGCTGGTCGTCGAAGGCGATCCGACGCAGGAGTTGTCGATGCTGACCCGGCCGGACACCGGCATACAACTCATCATGCAGGCCGGGCGGGTCGTGGTCGACCGCATGGCTGCGGCCGGCGAACGCCTGGGCTGAGAGGGTCGAGGGACTCCGGCGGTACTGTCCGACCGGATGGCGCGTCGGTCGCGTGCGCCGGGCACGACCCGGAAAAGAAGAAGGCCCGCAAAGCGGGCCTTCGTCACGTCAGGGCCAGGGCCCCGTTCATTTGACGCTGGTGAAGCGTGCCTCCGGCCGGTCGTCGTTGCGGTAGACCGTGTCCACGTTTTTCTTCATGGCCCAGGGGCGCAGCTGGTGGTGCAGCGGAATCAGCAGCACTTCGTCACGCGTGCGAACCAGGGCTTCGCGGATCATCGCATTGCGCTTGGTGGTGTCGATCTCGGACTTCATCGCGTCGACCAGCCGGTCGACTTCCGGGTCGCTGGCGCGGCCGAAGTTGAAGTTGCCGTCGGCGCCGGTGGTCTTGGTGCGCACCAGCGATTGCAGCGTATATTGCGCGTCCATCGTCGCAACGCCCCAGCCCAGCAGGTAGGCCGAGGTGTCGTAGTTCTGCACCTTCTGGATGAAGGTGGCCATGGACTCGGCCGCCAGCTTGGTCTTGACGCCGATGCGCGCCCACATCACGGTGATGTTCTGGCAGATTTCCTCGTCGTTGACGTAGCGGTTGTTCGGGCAGTTCAGCTGGAGTTCGAAACCGTTCGGGTAACCGGCGTCGGCCAGCAGCTTCTTGGCGCGTTCCGGGTCGGCCTTGGGCGCGACGTCGATGTCGGGCGCATTGCCGTTGACGCCGGGCGCCACCATGATGCCGGCCGGCAGCGACAGGCCGCGCATGGTGTTGCGCTTGATCAGTTCGCGGTCGATCGCGATGCTCAGGGCCTCGCGCACGCGCTTGTCCTTGAACGGGTTCTTGCCCTTGACGTCGGAGTACTTGAGTTCCGGGCTGTGCATGTCGAGCGCCAGGTAGATCGTGCGCACCTCGTTGCCGTCGATGACCTTGAGCTTGGAGTCGCCGCGGATACGGGCCACGTCCTGCGTGGGCAGGTCGGTCAGCATGTCGAGTTCACCCGAGAGCAGGGCCGCCACGCGGGTCGGATCGGACTTGATCGGCGTGTAGATCACCTCGGTGACGTTGCCGGCGTGCTTGTCCCACCAGTTCTTGTTGATCGTCATCGTGATCTTCTGGTCGGGCTGCCAGGCGGTGATCTGGTACGGCCCGGTGCCGTTCACGTTGCGCGACGCGTAGTTGTCTTCCTTGTTCTTGTAGTCCTGGACGTTGGTCGAATTGTTCTTCTCGGCCCAGGCCTTGCTCATCATCCGGAAGTCGATCAGGTTGCGCAGCAGCATCGGGTTGGGCGCGGCCAGCGTCATGTCGACCGTGTAGTCGTCGACCTTCTTGACCTCGTTGATGCCGGTCACGTAGATGGACATCGTGCCCTGGGGTTGCTTGATGCGACCGAAGTTGAACACCACGTCGTCGGCGGTGAAGTTCGATCCATCATGGAACTTGACGCCCTTGCGCAGTTCGAAACGCACCTGCGTCGGGGAGACGAAGGTCCACTTGGTGGCCAGCGCGGGCTCGACCTCGAACTTGGGGTTGTAACGCGTCAGGCCCTCGTACGAGTGCATCAGGATCGCATTGGTGGTCGCGTGGTTCTGCGAATGCGGATCGAGTGTCAGGATGTCGTTCTGAGCGCCCCACTTGAGCGTCGTCGCATGCGCGGCCGACAAGGCAAGGCCGGTGGCCAACGCCGCCACGGCCAGAACTCGCTTGAAATGCATGTGAAATCCCCGATGAATTGTGAAGTGCGCCACTGTACTGGCATGTATGGGCCGCGACAAGCGGACAAACCCGCAGGCGCGGAAAACCCCGAGTTCCATGGGTGATTGCCCGTGCTACATTCGCCCCTTTCGCCTCCGCCCATGTTCGCCTTCATCCTGCGCCGCCTGCTGCAAGCCGTGTTCGTGATGGCCACGGTGGCCTTCATTGCATTCATGCTGTTCCAGTTCGTGGGCGACCCGGTGTTGTTCATGCTGGGCCAGGACGCCACGCCCGAACAGGTGCGCGAACTGCGCGAACTGCTGGGCCTGGACCGTTCCTTCCTCGTGCAGTTCGGGCACTTCCTGCTCAATGCCGTGCAGGGCGACTTCGGCATCAGCCTGCGCCAGGGTGGCAAGGTCTCGTCGCTGATCGCCGAACGGTTTCCCGCCACGCTGGAGCTGGCGGTCGTCGCGGCCGTGCTGGCCCTGGTCGTCGGCGTGCCGATGGGCGTGTATGCGGCGCTGCGGCGCGGCAACTTCCTGAGCCAGAGCTTCATGATGTTCTCGTTGCTCGGCGTCTCGCTGCCGACCTTCCTGATCGGCATCCTGCTGATCCTGGTGTTCTCCGTGTGGCTGGGCTGGTTTCCCAGTTTCGGCCGCGGCGACACGGTGGATGTCGGTGGCTGGAGAACCGGCCTGTTGACGCTGGACGGCTGGCACCACGTGGTGCTGCCGGCGATCACGCTGGCGATCTTCCAGCTCACGCTCATCATGCGCCTGGTGCGCGCCGAGATGCTCGAGGTGCTGCGCACGGACTACATCAAGTTCGCCCGCGCCCGCGGCCTGAGCGACCGGGCCATCCACTTCGGGCATGCGCTCAAGAACACCCTGGTTCCGGTGATGACGATCACCGGGCTGCAGCTCGGCGGGCTGATCGCCTTTGCCATCATCACCGAGACGGTGTTCCAGTGGCCGGGCATGGGCCTGCTGTTCATCCAGGCCGTGAATTTCGCCGACATCCCGGTCATGGCTGCCTACCTGTGCCTGATCTCGCTGATCTTCGTCGTCATCAACCTGGCGGTCGACCTGCTGTATTTCGCCGTCGATCCCCGACTGCGCGTCAGCGGCAAGGGGCATTGAGCGACCATGACGACGGCCCTGCATGAACCGCGGCTGCGTGCCAGGGGGCGCGCCTTCGCCCATATCGCCGAGTTCCATCCCGAACTCACCGCCTTGCGTCGCGACCTGCACGCGCATCCGGAGCTCGGCTTCGAGGAGCGCTACACCTCGGCCCGCGTGGCCGAGTCGCTGCGCCTGTGCGGCGTCGACGAGGTCCATACCGGCATCGGCAAGACCGGTGTCGTCGCCGTGGTGCGGGGCCGCAGCAACGGCAGCGGACGCATGGTCGGCCTGCGCGCCGACATGGACGCCTTGCCGCTGACCGAACACAACGACTTCGCGTGGAAGTCCGCCACCGCGGGCGTGATGCACGGCTGCGGGCACGACGGCCATGTCGCGATGCTGATCGGTGCCGCGCGGTATCTGTCGGAGTCGCGCCAGTTCGATGGCACCGCAGTGCTGATCTTCCAGCCCGGCGAAGAGGGCTACGCCGGTGCCCGCGTGATGATCGAAGACGGACTGTTCGAGCGTTTCCCGGTCGACAGCGTCTACGCCATGCACAACCAGCCGCTGCTGCCGTCGGGCACGATCGGGGTGAACCCCGGACCGGTCATGGCGGCGGCGGATCGGGTCACGATCGAGGTCACCGGCCGTGGCGGCCACGGCGCTCACGCCTATGCGACGGTCGACCCGGTGCTGGTGGCGGCGCACATCATCACCGCGGTGCAGAGCATCGTCTCGCGCAACGTGCGCGCCATGGATTCCGCGGTGATCAGCCTGTGTGCGCTGCGCGCCGGCGAACTGGGGGGCTTCAGCGTGGTGCCCGAGACCGCCACGCTGGTGGGCACCGTGCGCGCGTTCCGTCCGGCGGTGCAGGACATGGTCGAGCGCCGGCTGACGGATCTGTGCGCCGCGGTGGCCATGGGTTTCGGCGCCAGTGCCACGGTGCGGTACGAACGCCTGTATCCGGCCACGATCAACAGCGCGGCCGAGGCCGCCATCGCCGCGGACGTGGCCGCCAGCCTGGTGGGACGCGAGCATGTGTTGCGCGACCTCGAGCCCAGCATGGGGGCGGAGGATTTCGCCTTCATGCTGCAGGTCAAGCCCGGCGCCTACCTGCGCGTGGGGCAGGGCGCGGAGAACGGCGTGGGCAGTTGCGCGCTGCACAACAGCCGGTATGACTTCAACGACGACATTCTTCCGCTCGGCGCTGCGCTGCACGCGGGTCTGGTCGAGCATCTGATGCCCTTGTCCATGCAGGAAACCCGATGAGTCGCATGCTACATATCTGGAACAGCGACGTCGGCTACAGCTTTCGTACGTCGCCGGTCGCCATCGGCGCCACGCTGATTGCGCTGATCTGCGTGTTCTGCGCGGTGTTCGCCGGCTGGGTGGCGCCGCACAACCCGTTCGACCTGGCCACGCTGGACCTGGCCAATGCCCGGCTGCCGCCGGCCTGGACGAGCGAGGGCAGCGCGCAGTTCGTGCTCGGCACCGACGACCAGGGGCGCGACATTTTGTCGGCGCTGATGTACGGCGCCCGCATCTCGCTGGCGGTCGGGTTCGCGTCGGTGATCCTGTCGGTGGTCATCGGCGTCGTGCTGGGCCTGCTGGCCGGTTTCCTGGGCGGCTGGGTCGACGCGGCGCTGATGCGGCTGTGCGACGTGATGTTGTCGTTCCCGGCGATCCTGGTGGCGCTGCTGATCGCCGGTGTCGGCCGCGCGGTGTTCCCGAACGCGCCCGACAACCTCGCGCTGGGCGTGCTGATCGTGTCGATCACGCTGACCGGCTGGGTGCAATACGCACGCACGGTGCGCGGCTCGACCATGGTCGAACGCAACAAGGAATACGTGCAGGCCGCACGCGTGACCGGCGTGTCCTCGCTGCGCATCATGCGCCGGCACGTGCTTCCCAACGTGCTGGGCCCGGTGCTGGTGCTGGCCACGATCCAGGTCGCCACGGCCATCATCACCGAGGCGACGCTGTCCTTCCTGGGCGTGGGCGCGCCGCCGACCTCGCCGTCGCTGGGCACCCTGATCCGGATCGGCAACGACTACCTGTTCTCGGGCGAGTGGTGGATCACGATCTTTCCCGGCCTGATGCTGATCATCATCGCGTTGTCGGTCAATCTGCTGGGCGATTGGCTGCGCGACGCGCTCAATCCGCGGCTGCGTTAACGAGCCCCATTCATGTCACTGCTTCAAGTCAAGGATCTGGTCGTCGAGTTTCCGACGCGCAAGGGCACGTTGCGCGCACTGGACAAGATCTCGTTCGACATCGCGCCGGGCGAGGTGCTGGGAGTGGTCGGCGAGTCCGGCGCCGGCAAGTCGCTGACGGGCGCCGCCATCATCGGCCTGCTCGAGCCGCCCGGCCGTGTCGCCGGCGGCGAGATCCTGCTCGAGGGCCAGCGCATCGACAACCTGGGCCACGAGCAGATGCGCCACATCCGCGGCCGGCGCATCGGCGCGATCTTCCAGGACCCGCTGACTTCGCTCAACCCGCTGTATTCCATCGGCCGCCAGCTGGTCGAGACCATCCGTACCCACCTGCCGATGAGCGAGTCGGACGCGCGTGCCCGTGCCATCCGCCTGCTGCAGGACACCGGCATTCCCGCGGCCGAGCAACGCATCGACCATTTCCCGCACCAGTTCTCCGGCGGCATGCGCCAGCGGGTCGTGATCGCGCTGGCGCTGGCGGCAGAACCCAAGCTCATCGTCGCCGACGAACCGACGACCGCGCTGGACGTGTCGATCCAGGCGCAGATCATTGCGCTGCTCAAGACGGTGTGCAGGGAACATGGCGCAGCGGTGATGCTGATCACGCACGACATGGGCGTGATCGCCGAGACCTGCGACCGGGTGGCCGTGATGTATGCAGGGCGTATTGCCGAGATCGGGCCGGTACACGAGGTCATCAACCATCCGGCGCATCCCTACAGCGCCGGCCTGATGGCGGCGATTCCGGACATCACGCTGGACCGCGAGAACCTGCACCAGATCGACGGCGCGATGCCCAGGCTCAACGCGATTCCCACCGGCTGCGCCTTCAACCCGCGCTGCGAACAATCGATGGAGCGCTGCGGCCGCGAGCGCCCCGAACTGATGGCCGCCGGCCCCACCCGGGCCGCCTGCTGGCTGCATGCCGTCGACGCGGCAAAGTCAAAGTAATACGGAAGCATTCCCATGGCACTGGTCCAAGCCGATGATCTGGCGATGAGTTTCGATGTCTCGGCCCCATGGCTGAACCGGGTGATCGAGCGTTCGCCCCGTTTGTTGCTGCATGCGGTCGACGGCGTCAGCTTCGAGATCGAAAAAGGCAAGACGCTGGCGCTGGTCGGCGAGTCGGGCTGCGGCAAGAGCACGGTGGCCCGGCTGCTG
>JBFIDI010000168.1:0-10608 GCA_041581405.1 Burkholderiaceae bacterium | reverse complement strand
TTGCTCGACGCGGTCTCGCCGGATACCGCCCGGGCCTACCGGGCCCTGTTGCCGGCCTGAAGCCGGAACCACCGGCCGTCACAGCAGCCAGGGCAGGAAGCGCCGGCTGCGTTGGCGGTAGGCGCGGTAGTCCGGGTGCCATTGCGTCATCTGGGCCTCTTCCAGCGTGGCCTTGGCCCACAACACCAGCCACAACCCGAACCAGCCCAACCAGGCCCAGGCGGGCGCGGTCCAGGCCAGCGCCGCCGCGCCCAGCAACACGGACGTATACATCGGATGGCGGATCCAGCGATACGGGCCGCTGGTGACCAGCCGTCCGCCGCGCTTGGGCACGGGGCGGATGTTGAAGTTGCCGATGCGGTTGTGCGCCAGTGTCCAGATCGCCAGTGCCAGCGACAGGGCCGCCAGCACCCCGGCCGGCATCGGCCATGCGCCGCGGGCGATGGACGGGCCGGCGGCCACGGCCAGCAGCAGCAACAGGCCGAATTGCAGGAGGACGAGCAGGTTGCCCATGGCGAGGGGTCGATGGAGCAGGGGGTGGATGCAGAGCCTCCATGTTCGCACGCCCGGCACCGGTGCGGCGATATACTGTACGGATCACCAGTTTCTCCACCTTGCCGGGCACGCATGTCGTGTTGCCTGGTGCCGAGGTGCACCGCATGGACGAGAGCCCGCCCCGCAGCTCCACATCCGACGACCCCACGCCTGCCGCGCCGACCCTGACGCGCCAGCAGGCACGCCGCCTGCGCGACATCCACCGCTCGGCGGGTTGGCCGGCCCACGACGGCGTGGAGATCGAACTGCTGGCCTGCGGCATGTTGCAGCGGGTGGACGAGCCGGGCGGGGCGCAACGCCTGCGCCTGACCGATCTCGGCATCCGGTGCCTGGCGCAGGCCTTGCAACGCAACCGGCAGGCGCTCAGTGCGCACGACGCGCTGGTGGCGCGCGTGGCCCGGACCTTGCTGCAGGACGGGCGCATCGTCTGGACCGGCCTGGCCGTGCGCGCGCGCCTGCCGTCGCAGTCCGATGCCGCGCCGGCACCCGCCGCGGACGTCGCGCCCCAGGACTTCGCCTTGCACGGGGAGCCACCCGTGGGCGCACCGGCGCGCTGGAAGATCTGCAAGCCCGACGTGTTTTCCATCCGCAACACCACGGTGGCGGCGTATCTGCAGCCGGTGGTGCACGAGATCAAGGTCAGCCGTGCCGATCTGCTCGGCGACCTGCGCCTGAGCGACAAGCGCGAGGCTTACCTGGATCTCGGCGGCCAGTGCTGGTACGTGCTCGGATGCGACGCGCGCGGCCGTCCGATCGCGCAGGCGCACGAGGTTCCCGCCAGCTGCGGCGTGATGCTGGCACCGCCCGACGGCCCGCTCGAGGTGCTGCGGCACGCGCCGCGGCGCGTGTTGCCCGATCTGCCGTTTCCGTTGTGGATGTCGCTGGCCCGGGCCACGCCGCTGCCGGCCACGGCATTCGGCGACGACGAACCCGGCCAGGCGCTGCTCGACGCGCCGGCGGCCGACGGCACATGACGCAGGCCCTTGCCGACGCCGGTGTTTGCGGGGACGATGCGCCGGTGGTGCCGTCGGACGCGGCGCCGCAAGCGGCCGAGGTGCCGGCGCTGTATACGGTGTCGGTGCGCAACCTGTGCGCGTTCGCCGCCAAGGCGGGCGATCTCGACCTGCGCTTCACGCCGTCGCCGACCGCGCAGCAGGGCCGGCAGGGTCACCAGCTGGTCGCACAACGCCGCGGCCCGCATCACGAGGCCGAGGTCAGCCTGCAGGGCCGCCATGGCCCGCTGGCCGTGCGCGGACGGGCCGACGGCTTCGATCCGCGCAGCCATACGCTGGAAGAGGTCAAGACCTACCGTGGCGCGCTCGACGCCATGCCGGCGCAGCAGCAGGCCCTGCACTGGGCCCAGCTCAAGGTCTATGGCTGGTTGTTGTGCCAGAGCCGCGGCCTGGCGGCGGTGAACCTGTCGCTGGTGTATTTCGATGTCGTGCAGCAGACCGAGTCGCCGCAGCAGCAGCGCTGGGACGCGCAGGCGCTGCGCCGGTATTTCGAGTCCCTGTGCGAGCCGTTCCTGGCCTGGGCCCGGCAGGAGGTCGCGCACCGGCGCGCGCGCGATGCCGCGCTGGAGCAGCGCCCGTTTCCGCAGCTGCCGTTCCGGCCGGGACAACGCGCGCTGGCCGCGGCCGTGTACAAGGCCTGCGTGTCGTCGCAGCCGCTGCTGGTGCAGGCCCCCACGGGCATCGGCAAGACCATCGGCACCGTGTATCCGGCCCTGCGCGCCATGCCCGAACGCGGCAGCGACAAGCTGTTTTTCCTGACCGCCAAGACGCCGGGCCGGCAGGTGGCGCTCGACGCGCTGGCGCAGGTGCGCGGCTCGGCGCGTGCCGGCGCCACCGCGGGCCTGCCGTTGCGGGTGATCGAGCTGGTGGCTCGCGACAAGGCCTGCGAACACCGCGACAAGGCCTGCCACGGTGCGTCCTGTCCGCTCGCACGCGGGTTCTACGACCGGCTGCCGGCCGCCCGCGAGGCCGCGGCACAGGCGCAGTGGCTGGACCGCCAGGCCTTGCGATCGGTCGCGCTGGCGCACGGGATCTGCCCGTATTACCTGGGGCACGAGATGGTGCGCTGGAGCGACGTGGTCGTGGGCGACTACAACTACTACTTCGACCGCAGCGCGATGCTGCATGCGCTGACGGTCGAGAACGACTGGCGCGTCAGCCTGCTGGTCGACGAGGCGCACAATCTGGTGCCGCGCGGCTGCGCGATGTACAGCGCCGAACTGGGCCATGCCGAAACCCTGCAGGTGCGCGAGCAGGCACCGCCGGCATTACGTGCGCGCATCGACGCCGTGCTCGACCAGTGGCAGGTGCTGCAGGAGCGCCATGCGGCGTCCGGCGCGCAGCCGGACTGGCGGGAGTTCGATGCGCCGCCCGAGGCCTGGCTGCGCGCCTTGCACCGGCTCAACCAGGCGCTGGGCGAACATGTCAACACCAACGCCCTCGAGGGCGACGGCGTGGTGTTGCCGTTTTATTTCCGCACCCTGGCGATCGCCACGCTGGCCGACATGTTCGGTGATCACTCGTTGTGCGAATACACGCGGGAAGACCCGGAACTGCCCGCCGCCCGCAACGGCGCCGACGCCGCGCAGGCGCGACTCGATGGCGCCGGATTCGACAGCGTCGATGCGGTCGGCCGGATCACCTTGCGCAACGTCGTGCCGGGCCACTTCCTCGCGCCGCGGCTGCTTCGTGCCGACGCGGCCGTGCTGTTTTCCGCGACACTGCAGCCGGCCGACTACTACCAGGCCCTGCTCGGCCTGCCCGAACACACGCGCTGGCTCGACGTGCCCAGCCCGTTCCGCAGCGACCAGCTGGCGGTGCGCGTGGTGCCGATCTCGACCCGGCGCGACGACCGCGGCCGCTCGCTCGACACGCTGGTGACGACGATCGCCGAGCAGTTCCGGCGCGCGCGCGGCAACTACCTGGCCTTCTTCAGCAGCTTCGACTACCTGGAGCAGGCCTGCGCGCGGCTGCGCGCGTCGTGTGCCGACATCCCGGTCTGGGCCCAGGCGCGGCAGATGGACGAGGCGGCGCGGCGGGAGTTCCTCGCGCGTTTCGACCATGCGGGTTGTGGCGTGGGTTTTGCGGTGCTCGGCGGGGTGTTCGGCGAAGGTGTCGACCTGCCGGGGCGCCGGCTGATCGGTGCCTTCGTGGCCACGCTCGGCCTGCCGCAGTTCGATCCGGTCAACGAGGCCATCTGCGCGCGCATGCAGGCGCGTTTCGGCCAGGGTCACGCCTACACCTATGTCTATCCCGGTCTGCAGAAGGTGGTGCAGGCGGCCGGGCGGGTGATCCGCACCGAGTCGGACACCGGTTGCGTGGTGTTGCTCGATGCGCGTTACCGCAGGCCGCAGGTCCGCGCCTTGTTGCCGCCGTGGTGGCGGATCGCACCCGGCTGAGCGCGGCGCGGGCCGCGCCGGGTGCGTGTCAGGCGGTCAACTCGCCGCGGAAGGCGGCGGCGAAGTCCGATGCGGCCTGGCGCACGGCGGCGGCACTCTTGCGCGGCTTGTACAGCGCCGAACCCAGTCCGAAACCATGGGCGCCGGCGGCCAGCCAGGGCGCCATCGTGGCGGGCGTGATGCCTCCGACGGGGATCATCAGCGTGCCGGCCGGCAGCACGGCCAGCATGGCCTTGAGCACGGCCGGCGACGCCGCCTCGGCCGGAAACAGCTTCAGGCCGTGCGCGCCGGCTTCGAGCGCGGCAAACGCCTCGGTCGGCGTGGCAATGCCCGGCAGGCAGACCATGCCCAGTTCGATGGCTTCGCGCACGACGGCCGCATTGAAATTGGGCGAGACGATGAGCTGGCCGCCGGCCGCATGCACGTCGCGCACCTGTTCGACCCGGAGCACGGTTCCGGCCCCGACCAGTGACTGCGGATAGGCACGCGCCAGTGCGCCGATGCTCTCGAGCGGCTGGGGCGAGTTCAGCGGCACTTCCAGCACGCCGAAGCCGGCGTCGGACAGGGCCTCGCCGATGGCCGGTGCCTCCGGCGGCGTCAGTCCGCGCAGGATGGCCACCAGCGGCAGGTTCTGGAAGTGGGTGGCGAATTTCTGGATCGGCTTCATGGTGATGGTGGTCGATGGGGCAGGTGGTGGCTCAGTGCATGCAGGCCGGCCCAGCTGGCCTCGGCGCCCATGCGATGGGTCGTCACGCCGAGCCGCTCGAAGGCGAGTGCATAACGCGACGTCAGCGATTGCGAACCGATCAGGGTGATGCGCGGGGCCGCCTGCAGGTCCTGTGCGTGCAGTTCCTCGCCGATGACCAGCCCCGACAGGTAGCTGGCCAGCGGCCCGGCGTCCATGCGTGCGAACAGCGACAGGGTGCGCGCGCTGAATGCGTTGTGCAGCAGCCCGCCGCCCTGGCCGGCACGCGCCAGGCCGAGTCCGAACGCATCGGCGTCGAACGCGGCCTGCGTGTCGATGGTGCGCGCCAGCAGCGAGTGCTGGCTCAGCAACGCATAGAACTCGCCGGTCATGTAGCTGCGGAACGTGGTCACCTGGCCGTCGCGGATCCAGGCCCACTTGCTGTGGGTGCCCGGCAGGATGCACAGGCCGTCGCGCCAGCCGCCCAGGTGCATCGCGCCGAGGATCTGCACTTCCTCGCCGCGCATCACGTCGGGTATGGCGGCCAGCCCGGGCACGTCGCAGCGGTGCTCGCAGCTCAGGCCCGGCACGATGGCGGTGGGCAGGCGCAGCGTCGCGTCCTGCACCCAGCGCAGTTCGGCGGCGACATCGGCGAACCCGGCCGGGCAGGCGCAATATGGCGCTTCGACCCAGCCCTGCTTGCTGCCGGCCATGCCCGAGATCAGGCAGGCCTGGGCGCCGTCGCGCGCCCAGTCGCCGAAACAGGTATCGAACACCTCGGGGAAGCCGCCGGCCGGCACGGTCAGGATGCCGCGCGGGAAGGCGCGTTCGTCCAGCACGCGGCCGGTCGCGTCGATGCGGGCGCCGCGCAGCGACGACGTGCCCCAGTCCAGTGCCAGCAATGCCGTGGGCAGGGTCTCTTGCGCGTGCTCCATGCTCACAACACCGCGAACACCGAATTGCTGCGCGGCATCGGAGAGACGGCGCCGAAACCCTGCACCGACAGGGCCGCCGCGGCATTCGCATAGTGGGCGGCACGAAAGATGTCGTCGCCCTTGGCCAGCCGTGCCAGCAGGTTGCCACAGAAGCAGTCGCCGGCGCCGGTGGCGTCGCGCACCGTGACACGCCGCGCGGCGACATGCTGGCGCTCGTGGCCGTCGCTGACCAGTGCACCTTCGCCGCCGAGCTTGAGCACGACCGTCGCGGCCCCGTGGTCGTGTCCCCAGCGCACGATGTCGCCCGGTTGCGACAGGCCGGTCAGCACCTGCATGTCCTCCAGGCTGGGCAGGAACACGTCGCACAGCGACACGGCCTGCGCGATGCAGGCCCTGGCGCGTGCCAGCGGCCAGAGCTTGAGCCGCAGGTTGGAGTCGAACGACACCTTCGTGCCGGCCTCCCGCGCGGTCTCCATGGCCTCGAAGCCGGTGTCGCAGGCCCCGGCCGATATCGCCAGCGAGATGCCCGACAGGTGCAGGTAATGCGCGGAGCGGATCAGGTCGCTGGGCACGCCCGCCAACCATTGCGGCGTCATGCGGCTGGCGGCCGAATCGGCGCGCAGGTAGTGGAAGTCATGGCCCTGGCTGCCATGCGTGACGAAATAGATGCCGGTGTGACTGGCGCCGGCCGTCGTCACGCCACTGGTGTTGACGCCTTCCTGGCCCCACAGCTGCAGCAGCGAGCGGCCGAAGTTGTCGGCCCCGATGCGGGTCAGGTAGGCCGAGCGGGCGCCGGCCCGTGCCGCGGCAATCGCGGCATTGCTGGTATCGCCGCCGAAACCCTGCAGGTATTGCGGCTGGTTCGGCGTGGTCTGGTTGAATTCCACCATGGCCTCGCCGAGCGCGACCACGTCCCAAGTGCGCGTGTCCATTGTTCTCCCCTTGCCGGGCCGTTGGGGCGGGGCGCCGTCGATGACCCGATTGCTCAGTGATTGTCGCGCGGAACAAAGGCGCCGCGTTTGCCCACCAGGAAATCGAGGTCCACGCCCTGGTCGGCCTGCAGCACGTGGTCGACATACAGCTTCCAGTAGCCGCTGGACAGGGGCGGCGGGGGGGCTTCCCAGGTGGACAGGCGGCGCGCCAGTTCCTCGTCGCTGATGTCCAGGTGCAGCCTGCGGTTGGCCACGTCGAGTTCGATCATGTCGCCGTTGCGCACCACGGCCAGCGGGCCGCCGGCCGCGGCCTCGGGCGCGGTGTGCAGCACGACCGTGCCGTAGGCGGTGCCGCTCATGCGGGCGTCGCTGATGCGCACCATGTCGGTGATCCCCTTGCGCAGCACCTTGGGCGGCAGCGGCATGTTGCCGACCTCGGCCATGCCGGGATAACCCTTGGGACCACAGTTCTTCAGCACCAGGATGCAGGTCTCGTCGACGTCGAGCGACTCGTCGTCGATCAGCCGGTGGAACTCCTCGATGTTCTCGAACACCACGGCGCGGCCGCGGTGCTGCAGCAGCGCGGCGGTGGCCGCGCTGGGCTTGATCACCGCGCCGCGTGGCGCCAGGTTGCCGCGCAGCACAGCGATGCCGGCCTTTTCCATGAACGGCTTGGACAGCGGCATGATGACGTCGGCATTGAAGTTCTCGGCGTCCGCGATGTTCTCGCCCATGGTCTTGCCGGTGACCGTGATCGCGTCCCGGTGCAGGTGCTGGGCGATCTCCTTCATCACCGCCGGCAGGCCGCCGGCGTAGCAGAAATCCTCCATCAGGTACTTGCCCGAGGGCTGCAGGTTCACCAGGCAATCCATCTCGCTGCCCAGCCGGTCGAAGTCCTCCACCGTCAGCTTCACGCCCATGCGGCCGGCGATCGCGATCAGGTGGATCACCGCGTTGGTCGAGCCGCCGATGGCCGCCAGCGTCATGATGGCGTTCTCGAACGCCTCGCGCGTGAGCACCTTGGACAACACCATGTCCTCGTGCACCATCTCGACGATGCGACGGCCGGACTGGCGCGCCAGCACGTTGCGCCGGCCGTCGACGGCCGGGTAGGCGGCGTTGCCGGTCAGGCCGACACCGAGCGCCTCGATCATGCTGGCCATGGTGCTGGCCGTGCCCATGGTCATGCAGTGGCCATGGCTGCGGTGCATGCAGCTTTCGGCGTCGAGGAACTGCTCGAGCTTGAGCGTGCCGGCGCGCACCTGCTCGCTCATGCTCCACACGCCGGTGCCCGAGCCCAGTTCCTGGCCGCGCCACTTGCCGTTGAGCATCGGGCCGCCGCTGACGCCGATGGTGGGCATGTCGACACTGGCTGCGCCCATCATCAGCGCCGGCGTGGTCTTGTCGCAACCCATCAGCAGCACGACGCCGTCGATCGGGTTGCCGCGCATGCTTTCCTCGACGTCCATGCTGGCCAGGTTGCGATACAGCATGGCGGTGGGGCGCAGCAGCACCTCGCCCAGCGACATCACCGGGAACTCGAGCGGGAAACCGCCGGCCTCGTAGACGCCGATCTTGACCTGCTCGGCGATGGTGCGAAAGTGCGAATTGCACGGTGTCAGCTCGCTGAAGGTATTGCAGATGCCGATGACGGGTCGGCCTTCGAACTGGTCGTGCGGAATACCCTTGCCCTTGAGCCAGCTGCGGTACGCGAAACCGTCGCGGTCCTGGCGTCCGAACCATTGCTGGCTGCGCAGTTGTTCGGGTTTTTTCCGCGGTGTCTGGGTCATGGTGTCTCGCTCGGGTGGTGGTGGTTGAACAGGGTTTTCCCCATGGGTTTGCGTTGCGCAATCATCATATGATAAGCAGCAGCCGGTCGGCTTGTAAAGAGCCATGCGGCCGGCAACCCGCGTATTGCCTGCACCAGGAGTCCCAGTTGTCCAAGCCAGAAATTCTCGTCGTCGCCAAGTTGTGGCCGCGCTACATGGAGGCCTTGCAAAAGGCCTTCACCGTGCACGATCGCACCCACCTGCAGGACGTCGAACAGTTCGCCACCATCGCGCCGCGCATCCGCGGCATCGCGGCCAGCGGCGAGTCCAAGGTCGATGCCGCGTTGCTGGCGCAACTGCCGGCGCTGGAGATGATCTCGGTGTTCGGCGTCGGTTACGACGGCGTCGATGTCGCGGCCGCGCGCGCCCGCGGGGTGCCGGTGACCAACACGCCCGACGTGCTGACCGAGGAGGTCGCCGACCTGGGCATCGGCCTGATGCTGTCGATCGCGCGGCGCATTCCGCAGGCCGACAAGTTCGTGCGCGAAGGTTCGTGGCCCAAGGGGCCGTTTCCGCTCACGCGCAAGGTCAGCGGCGCGCGACTGGGCATCGTCGGGCTGGGCCGCATCGGCCAGGCGATTGCCGATCGCGCCACGGGCTTCGGGATGTCGATTGCCTACACCACGCGCAACCGGCGCGACGACAGTCCCTATACCTACTACCCCAGCGCCGAGGCGCTGGCGCGCGAGGTCGATTTCCTGATGGTGATCACGCCGGGTGGCGCCGGCACGCGCGGGCTGATCGACGCCAAGGTGCTGGCCGCGCTCGGCCCCAAGGGTTACCTGATCAACGTGGCGCGGGGCTCGGTGGTCGACCAGCCGGCACTGGTGCACGCGGTCACCACCGGCGTCATCGCCGGTGCGGCGCTCGATGTGTTCGCGGACGAGCCGAACGTGCCCGACGCGCTGCGCGCTGCCGACAACGTGGTGCTCACGCCGCACATGGCCAGTGGCACCTGGGAGACGCGCGGCGCGATGGCCGACCTCGCGTTTGCCAACCTGCAGGCCCACTTCGCAGGCAAGCCGCTGCTCACGCCGGTGCCCTGATGATCAAGAACGTGCACGGCAATACGGTGGACTACCTCGGTAGCGCCATCGTGGCCGGCCGTTTCGGCGCCGAAGGCGCAATGCCGCCCGAGCCGATGTTGTGCGAGGAACTCGGCGTCAGCCGCACCGTGATCCGCGAGTCGGTCAAGTCGCTGGTGGCCAAGGGCCTGATCCACACGGGCCCGAAGGTCGGCACCCGGGTACGCCCCAGCAGCCAGTGGAACTGGTTCGATCCGGACGTGATCGCCTGGCAGGCCAAGGCCGGACTCACGCCCGAGTTCATCCGCGACCTGCAGGACCTGCGCATGATCGTCGAGCCGGCGGCCATCCGCCTGGCGGCCGACCGTGCGACCGCGTCCGACATCGCGGAGGTCGAGCAGGCCTTTGCCGGCATGGTCGACGCGGTCGAGCACGACGGCGACTACGTGCGATACGACCTGCTGTTCCACCAGGGCCTGATCCGCGCTTCGCACAATCGCATGCTCGAGAAGATGGAGCAGGCCCTGGGCGCCTTGCTGCGCACCAGCTTCGAGATCTCGACCGTCAAGCACGAGGGGCCGCGGCAATCCTTGCCGATGCATAGGGCCGTGCTCGATGCGGTCATTGCGCGGAATGCGGATTTGGCTGAACATGCAGTCGTAGTTTTGATTCAGGACGCACACAAGGACATGGCGCAGGTGCTCAAGGCGCGGCGCGCACTGCCCAGGACCAAGAAGACGTCCGGCAGGGCCCGGCAGGTGGCTTGATCCCAAGCCCGTGCCGAAGGCTCGCAACCGTTCCCGCAACCATGACCCTAGGAGACACGAAGATGAAACTGAAGTTAGTTGCCACGGCCGCCATCATGGCGACCTCCCTGCTGGCCGCCGGCCAGGCCAGTGCCCAGCAAAAGCTCACCGTCTGGTGGCAGAAGGGTTTCTACAAGAGCGAAGACGATGCCTTGTTCGCGGCGATCAAGAAGTTCGAGGAGAAGAACAAGAACATCAAGATCGACCTGTCCCTGTATGCGCCGCAGGAGATCATTCCCAAGTCGGTCGCCGCGCTCGACGCCAACAACCCGCCCGACGTGGCGTACGGCGACGTCTACGACTTCCAGGTGACCGCCAAGTGGGCCTACGAAAACAAGCTCGAGGACGTGTCGAGCATCATCAACCCGCTGCGCAACAACTTCGAGCCGGCAGCGTTGTCCACGACCTTCCTGTACAACAACTCGACGC
>JBFIDI010000167.1:0-10624 GCA_041581405.1 Burkholderiaceae bacterium | reverse complement strand
TGCAGCATCACCCAGCCCACGGCCACCGAGGCCACGACCATGACGGCCGAGATCCACTGCGTGACGATGGAGCCGCCGACCTTGGCGGAGATCCAGCCGCCGACCGGTCGGATCAGCGCGCCGACGAAGGGTCCGATCCAGGCATAGGCCAGCACGGCCGGCGCGTTCGGATTGGTCAGCGTGTGTTGCAGCACGCCGGCGGCGTCGCGCACGTGGCTGATGCCGAAGATGACCTTCATCGACAGCGGCAGCGCCATCGAGAAGCCGATGAAGGAGCCGAAGGTCACGATGTACAGGGTGGTCATGGACCAGGTGTGCTTGTTGCTGAAGATCGCGAACTGCGTCTTGACCTGGTCCTTCATGGCGCCGAAGGCGGCCAGCTTCATGATCGTGACCGCGGCGATGATGTCCAGCGGAATCGCGACCCAGATGCTCAGCAGACCCAGCCCGGTCGGTGCCGGCAGGTAGAAATACAGCATCACGATGGTCGGGATGAAGGCCAGCGTGTACAGGTAGGTGATCTTGGCGAAGGCCGTGAGCGGCCCGCCGGTGGCCGGCGACACCGTCTTGAGGTTGTTCATGCCGAACCAGCACAAGGCGCCCAGCGGCACCAGCGACAACACCCAGGCCAGCCCGGCGTTCTGGATCCAGGTCTGCGTGCCGGCCGGGATCTTGCCGAAGATCCAGCCGCTGTCCTTGGCCAGCACCATCGGCTCGCCGCCGAGGGCGCCGAACAGGCCCACCGTCATCACCAGCGGGATCACGATCTGCATCGTCGTCACGCCGAAGTTGCCCAGGCCGGCGTTCAGGCCCAGGCCCGTGCCTTGCAGCCGCTTCGGGAAGAAGGTGCTGATGTTGGACATCGAGCTGGCGAAGTTGCCGCCGCCCACGCCCGACCACAAGGCCATCAGCTGGAACGACCACAACGGCCATTCCGGGTGCTGCAGCACGATACCGGTGCCGATGGCCGGTGCCAGCAGCATGGACGTGGTGAGAAAGATGGTGTTGCGCCCGCCGGCCAGGCGGATCAGGAACGACGCGGGAATACGCATCGTCGCGCCCGAGATGCCGGCGATCGCGGTCAGCGTGAACAGTTCGGCCTGGCTGAACGGAAAGCCCAGGTTCATCATCTGCACGGTGATGATGCCCCACATGCCCCAGACCGCGAAGCCGCACAGCAGCGCGGGAATCGAGATCCAGAGGTTGCGGTAGGCGATCTTCTTGCCGGTGCTCTCCCAGAAGGGTTCGTCTTCCGGGCGCCAGTCGGCGATGTCGGCGCCGCTGGTGGCGGCAGGTGCCGCCGGGTGGGTCTTGCTTGCAGTCGTCATGGTCGTTCTCGTGGTTCAGCCGTTGAGGGCGAATTCGGTGGCGTTCTTGCCCATCACCTCGGTGCGGCGGACCTCGGTCCAGTACATCCAGATCAGCGAGACCCAGACCACGCCGTACATCAGCATGAAGGCGCTCGAGCGGATGCCGGTGAGGTCCATCAAGGCGCCGAACATGATGGGCAGGATGAAGCCGCCCAGACCGCCGGCCAGGCCGACGATGCCGCTGACGGTGCCGATGTTGTCCGGGAACTCGTCGCTGATGTACTTGAACACGCTGGCCTTGCCGAAGGCCCAGGAGATGCCCAGGATGAACATCAGGATCGTGAACGTGTAGACGTTGAGCCCGATGTGGAAGGTGGCCGGCCCGTTGACGGTCTGGACCGTGAAGTCGGTCTGCGGGTAGGACAGCAGGAACAGGCAGATCCAGCTCACCCACATCACCCACCAGGTGACGGCGTGCGCGCTGTACTTGTCCGACAGCCAGCCGCCGACCGCGCGCAACACGCCGCCGGGCAGCGCAAAGCAGGCCGCGAGCAGGGCCGCGGCGCGGATGTCCATGCCGTATTCGCCGACGTAGTACTGCACCATCCACAGGCTCAGCGCGACATAACCGCCGAACACGATGCTGTAGTACTGGCAATATTTCAGGACCTTGGGGTTCTTGAGCATCTTGAGCTGGTCGCCGAACGTGACGTGCGACGGCACCCGATGCGTCGGGTCGCTGTAGCTGAAGATCCAGAACAGCACCAGCGTGCCCAGCATGATGGCGGCATAGACCTGCGGCACCATGGTCCAGCCGAAGCCGACCAGGATGGCGGGGGCGACGAACTTGTTCACCGCCGCGCCCGAGTTGCCGGCGCCGTACACGCCCATCGCGAAACCCTGATTGCCTTTCGGGAACCAGCGCGCGACGTACGGCGTGCCGACCGAGAACGAACCGCCGGCCAGGCCGACGAACAGGCCGATGACCAGGAAATGCCAGAACTGCGTGGCGTAGGCCATGAGCCAGATCGCCGGCACGGTCACGGCCATCAGGATGGCCATCACGATGCGCCCGCCGTATTTGTCGGTCCAGATGCCCAGCGGCACGCGCGACAAGGCGCCGGTGAGCACCGGCATCGCGGTCAGCAGTCCGAATTCGGTGGCGTTGAGTCCGAGGGTCTTCTTCAGCGGAATTCCGATGACGGCGAACATCATCCAGACCATGAAGCAGACGGTGAAGGCCAGCGTGCTGACGATCAGCACCGACAAGGCCTGTCCTTTGCGGGTCATGCGTTCTCTCCTTTTTGCATGCCGTCACTGTAGGTGGGGCATGCCCCGCGGACCATCCTTCGGACGGTGTGTGCGGGCAGGGGAAACGAACTATGCGCCGGGGCTGCGCCCTCGTTCTGAAGAACTACCGCGGGGCCTGATCGGCTCCGGGTTGACCTGGATCAAAGCAGGCCGCTCTCGGATGCCATCACGGCCGCATGCACCCGCGTGCTGACGTCGAGCTTGCGCAGGATGTGCTGGACATGGATCTTCACCGTGGTCTCGGCGATCGCGAACTGGCGCGCGATCTCCTTGTTGCTGGCGCCGGCCGTGATCGCGCGAAGAATGTCCATCTCGCGCGGCGTCAGCGACTGCAGGGGCGAGGCCGGTCCGGGTGCGGCGACCGCGGCCGGCTGACCGCTGCTCGCGCTGCGATAGGCCGACACCAGCTTGCCGGTCATCTCGGGTGCGATCACGTGTTCACCCGCCATGGCGCGGTCGATGGCGTGGCTCAGCGCATCGCCCTCCATGGTCTTGAGCAGGTAGCCATCGGCGCCGTTGCGCAAGGCCGTGGCCAGGTCGTCGCTGTCTTCGCTGACCGTGAGCATCAGGATGCGTGCCCCGGGCGCGGCCTCCTTCAGTGACGCGATCGCATCGACACCGTCGACACCACCGAGGTGGTTGTCGAGCAGGATCAGGTCGGGCCGCAGTTCGCCGGCGCGCCGCTGCGCCTGTCCGGCGTCGGCCGCGTCGCCCACGACCTGGTGGTGCGGCGTGCGCGACAGCAGCGCGGTCAGGCCGCGCCGGAACAAGGTGTGGTCGTCGACGACCAGGATGCGGATGGTGCCGGGGGCTTGCTCGGACATGGTGCGTGCGTGCGTGTGCGGAATGGGCGCGCGGGTCAGGCCGGCACGGCGGCCCGGGTTTCGGCGCTCGCGCCGTTGCCGGAGCGGGGCGGCGCGGCCGCTGCCGGCGGCAGGCGCAGGATCACCGTGGTACCGCGTCCGGGGCTGCTGTGCACCTCGAGTTCGCCTCCGATGCGTTCGGCGCGCTCGCGCATGATGCGCATCCCGACATGGGTTTCGTCATGGCCGCCGCCTGCGCTGTCGAAACCCTGGCCGTCGTCGCGGATCTCGAAGCGCCAGCCCGGCCGCTGGCATACGTCGAGCCAGACCTGGCTCGCCTGCGCGTGCTTGCGCACATTGGACAAGGCCTCCTGCACGACATGCAGGACCTGCACCTGCTGGTCCGGCGCGAGCGGCATGCCGTCGCCTTCGATGTGCAGGTGCGTGGCCACGTGGCTTTGCAGTTCGAACTTGCGCAGCGTGGTCTTGAGCGCCGGTTCGATGTCCTCGGCGTTGGTCCGGGTGCGGAAATGCACCAGCAACTCGCGCACGTCCGCGTAACTCTCGCGCACGCCGGTGTCGATCTCCTGCAGCACGGCCTGCGCCTGTGCCGCATCCTGCCGGGCCAGTGCGTCCTGCATCAGCTGTACCTGGATCTTGAGGAAGGCCAGCGACTGCGCGATCGAGTCGTGCAGTTCCCGGGCGATGAAGCCGCGCTCCTGCGCCACGGCCGATTCGCGTTCGAGTGCGTGCAGCCGGATGTTCTCCATCGCCGCGGCCAGGTGGGCGGTCAGCGCCTCGAGCAGCGAACGATCGGATGGCGAGACACCATGCAGCGCATGGAAGAACAGGTCGACCTCGCCCATCAGCCGGTCGTGCAGCCGGATCGGGATCGACACGATGGTTTCGAAGCCGGCGCTGCTGCAATGCTGCATGCGGCCGGGCGCCATGGTGCGGATCGGAATCACGCGCAGGCCGGGCTCCCCATCGGACGCACCGCAATGGCAGTCGCCTGCATGGACGCAGTGTTCGGCCTCGATCATGCTGGCCGGAAGTCCCTCCGAGGCCAGCATCAGGTAACGGGCATTGGTTTCGTCGGACCAGCGCAGCGCGACCGCGTCCGCATGGGCGATCGTGCGCAGGCGCTGCACGAATCCGTTCGTCAGTTCCTGCAGCTGGGTGGACTTGGCCACCAGGCTGGTGACGCTGTACAGTGCCTCGAGGCGCTCGCGTTTCTCCTGCAGTTCGGCCGTCTTCTCCGCCACCCGCGCCTCCAGCGTCAGGTACATGGACTGCACGTGCGCAGCCATGCCGTTGAAGCCGTCCGCCAGCGTACCGAACTCGTCGCTGCTGACGCGGTTCACGCGCGCGGAGAAGTCGCCGCCCTGGATGCGGCCGATCGCCTGCTTGAGCAGGCCCAGGGGTTCGAGCACGAACAGGTAGCCGACATAGACCAGCACCATGGTCCCGATCACGGCCAGTGCCATCGTGAACAGCTGGGCCAGGTGCAACAGCGACGTCCAGCGCGACATGTGGGTCTCGATGCTCTGCACCCAGGTGTCGATGGCGGCCACGAAGCGGCCGGTTTGCTCCTGCAGCGCCTGCATGTCGCTGTCGCCGCCGGTGATCCAGCGCTCCCGGTACCCGGCCCATTCGCGCTGCACCGTGGCGTAACGCGCGCGCACCGTCTCGTCCCACGGCACGAACAGGGGGCGTTCCGGGTCCCCGACCCGCAAGGTCTCGAGGTCGCGCGCGAATTCCATTGCCTGCAGGCGCAGGCGCTGCGGCTGGCCGGTACTGATCGACAAGGACATGCGATAGGCCTGCATGCGCATGCGACCGGCCTCGTTGACCGCGGCCGCGCCGCCTTCGAGCTGCCACGATACCCACAGCGTCACGCCGATGGCCATCACGGCCAGCAGCATGAACGGCACGGCCACCAGCGCCAGCTTGGCGCCCAGGCTCCAGTGACGCTGTGATGTCATGGCCGACCCGCGTGGCGCTTGCCTTTCGCCAGCGGGCGCGTCAGGCGACCCGTTCGAACACCGCGGCGATACCCTGGCCGCCGCCGATGCACATCGTCACCAGCGCATAACGGCCTCCGATGCGCTGCAGTTCGTACAAGGCCTTGACGGTGATCAGGGCGCCGGTGGCGCCGATCGGATGTCCGAGCGAGATGCCGGAGCCGTTGGGATTGACCTTGGCCGGGTCCAGTCCCAGGTCGCGGATCACGGCGCAGGCCTGTGCGGCGAAGGCCTCGTTGGCCTCGATCACGTCCAGGTCCTTGACGCTCAGCCCGGCCTTCTCGAGCACCTTCTGGGTCGCCGGAACCGGTCCGATGCCCATGTACTTGGGGTCGACGCCGGCATGGGCATACGCCACCAGGCGGGCCATGGGCTTGAGCCCGCGTTTTTCGGCCACGGCGCGTTCCATCAGCACCACGGCGGCCGCCGCGTCGTTGAGGCCCGACGCATTGCCGGCGGTCACGGTGCCGTTTTCCTTCAGGAACACCGGCTTGAGCCGGGCCAGGTCGGCAGCGGTGCAGCCGGCGCGGAAGTGTTCGTCGGTATCGAAGCTGACATCGCCCTTGCGCGTCTTCTGCACGATGGGCAGGATCTGCTCCTTGAAGTATCCGGCCTGGGTCGCGCGTTCGGCGCGGTTGTGGCTTTCGACGGCCAGCGCGTCCTGGTCCTCGCGGCTGATGCCCATCCGGGCGGCGACGTTCTCGGCGGTCACGCCCATGTGGATGTTGTGGAACGGGTCATGCAGGGCGCCGACCATCATGTCGACCATCTTGGCATCGCCCATGCGGTTGCCCCAGCGGCTGGTCAGGCTGGCATACGGTGCGCGGCTCATGTTCTCGGCGCCGCCGCCGATGGCGATGTCGGTGTCGCCCAGCGCGATGGCCTGCGCCGCCGACACGATGGCCTGCAGGCCGGAGCCGCACAGGCGGTTGACGTTGAAGGCCGGCGTGCCCTGGCCGCAACCGCCGTCCAGTGCGGCCACCCGCGACAGGTACATGTCGCGCGGTTCGGTGTTGATCACGTGGCCGAACACCACGTGCCCGACCTGTTCGCCTTCGACCTTGGCCCGCGCCAGGGATTCGCGCACCACGCTGGCGGCCAGCGTACATGGCGGCACGTCCTTCAGGCCGCCTCCGAAGGTTCCGATGGCGGTGCGCACGGCACTGACGACGACGACTTCTCGGCTCATGGGTATTTCTCCTGCAATGAATGATCCAGACTGTCGAGTGTGCCCCATTGCAGGGCCGGCGTCGCGTCGCCGAATTGACATGTGTCAACAAGTGCCGCATTGCCGGCCGGGGCCGCCACGGGGGCGGCCGGACCGGTTGCCGCGCCGGTTCAGGCTGCCACGACGATGGGAAACCGGGCGCGCAGGCCGTCCGACACCGGCTCGAACGCCACCGTCAAGGCCTGCCGGTCGGCCTCCTGCAGGCCGCGCCACAGGAAGTCCCGGGCGTTGCCGGGGTCGCCCTGCACGTACAGCTGCGTGGTCAGCAACTCGCGCGTGCCGAGCCGGACCTTGACGTGGATGTGGGGGGTGCGGCCGCTGTAGGCCACCGGCCGGATGGTGCGGAACCGGTAGTGGCCGTCGGCGTCGGCCAGCGCGGCGCCGAAGCCCTGGAACGACCGGTCCGCGCGCGCGCCGTCGCCGGGGTGGTCGTAGTGGCCGTTGGCGTCGCATTGCCAGATCTCCACCCGTGCCCCGGCGACTGGTGCGCCGGCAGGGTCGCTGACGCTGCCCTCGAGCCAGGTCGGCTGACCCTGTGCATATCGCAGCGCGCCGTTCTCGAGCAGGTTGAAGTCCTGGTCGCGCGGCATCTGCAGCGGATAGAACGGGCCTTCGGTCTGGCGCGGCGTGATGCGCCGCGGGTTGTGCTGCGCGCGGGCGCCGATCCAGATCGCGGGCAGTGCGATACATGCGGCGGTGACGGCCCGCCGGGTCAGGCGGGCAGGGGGCTGGGAGACAGGCATGGCGGGCTTTCGCAGTGGTGCCGGTAGGACGCCCGTCGCCGCGCCGGAGTTCCCCGCCCGTGGTGTCGATACCGCCGATGCGTCGTGCGAAACAAAACGAAACACAGGGAAACCGCGCTGAAAGGACGCGGGCGGACACCCCCGGCACGATAAGCCCATGTTCAACCCGCATCGAAAGGAAACCACCATGAAACCATGGATCAAACGCAGCCTGATCGGCCTGTTCGGCGTCGGCATCGTGCTCGGCGGCATCGGGGCCTGCAGCCACCGCTACGGCCACCATCACATGGGCGGCGAATACGAGAGCAAATACACGCAGAAGATGATCGATCGGGTCAGCAGCGAGCTGGAGCTCGATGCGGCCCAGCGCGAGCGGCTGGTGCAGCTGGGCGAACGGCTGCGCGAGCAGCGCCAGGCCCTGGTGGGCACGACGACCGATCCGCGCGCCGAGTTGCAGGCGCTGGTCAGCGGGCCAACCTTCGACCGAAGCCGTGCACAGGCGATCGTCGACGAGAAGACCGGCGCGATCCAGGCCAGCGCTCCCGCCGTGCTGGACGCCACGGCCGCTTTCTTCGACAACCTGAACCCGGAGCAGCAGCAGAAACTGCGCGAACATCTGCAGAAGCGCCATCGCTGGTTCGGCCGCAGCTGAGCCCGTTGCGATGTGACAATGCTGCATGTCCAGGATCCTGCTGATCGACGACGATGCCGAGCTGGGTCCGCCGCTGGCCCGGTATTTCCAGCGCTTCGAGCTGGAGCTGGTCACGGCGGGCCGACCGAGCGAAGGCCTGGCCTTGTTGCGGTCGGGCCGTTTCGACGCGGCCATCCTCGACGTGATGCTGCCCGAGATGGATGGTTTCGCGTTGTGCCGCACGATTCGCGCCGAGAGCGACATCCCGATCATCATGCTGACCGCCCGCGGTGAACTGACCGACCGCGTCGTCGGGCTCGAACTGGGCGCCGACGACTACCTGCCCAAGCCGTTCGAGCCGCGCGAGCTGGTGGCACGCATCCAGACCATCCTGCGGCGCCAGCGCGGCACGGGTGGTGGCGCCCGGAGGTTGCAGTTCGACGGCCTGGAACTGGACCTGGACACCCACGGGGTGTTGCGCCAGGGCGAGCCGGTGGTGCTGACCAGCACCGAATTCGCATTGCTGGCGCTGCTGGCGCGCGACAGCGGCAAGGTGGTGTCGCGCGACGACATCCTGAACCACCTGCGCGGCCACGATGCCGATATCTACACCCGCGCCGTCGACATCCTGGTGAGCCGGCTGCGCAAGAAGCTGGACCCGCTCGACTGCATCCGCACCGTGCGCAACGCCGGTTATGCGCTGGCCATCGGCCGTGCCTGAGTCGCTCCCGCGCCCCTGGCACCGGCGCGCGCGCACGGCGCTGCGCCATTCGCTGCGCGTGCGCCTGGTCGTCGTGTTCCTGCTGCTGGCGCTGGGCCTGTCGCTGATCTTCCTGGCCGCCACGCAGCGCGCGATCGATGCCGGCTGGCGCCTCGCGGTGGCGCCGCTGGTGGCCGACTACATCGACCGGCTGGTGGCCGACATCGGCACGCCGCCGGACATCGAACGCGCGGCGGAGCTGACGCGACGCCTGCCGGTGTCGGTGCGTATCGATGGCCCGCTGGTGCAGTGGCGCTCGCATCCGGAGCAGGACGATCGCCAGTGGCGCCACGGCGACGGCCGCTGGCACGACGAGTCGCCCCGGCTGCTGGAGCGCCAGACGCGCGACGGGCATCGCATCGTGCTGGGGCTCGGCGACCTGTCGTGGCGCGGCCAGCCGCGGGTGTTCGGCATGGTGTCGCTGCTGGCGGTATTGCTGGTGATCGGTCTGGCCTACCTGTACGTGCGCCGGCTGCTGCGCCCGATCGACGACATCCGTGTCGGCGTACAGCGTTTCGGCCGCGGCGAATTCGGCGCGCCGATCCATGTGCGCAGGCGCGACGAACTGGGCGACCTGGCCGAGCAGATCAACACCATGGCGGCGGATCTGCAGCACATGCTGGACGGCAAGCGTGCGCTGCTGCTGGCGATGAGCCACGAACTGCGCTCGCCGTTGACGCGGGCCCGGCTGAACACCGAGTTGTTGCCCGATGCGGATGACACCCGCTCCAGTCGCGATGCGTTGTTGCGCGACCTGGCGCTGATGCGTGACCTGATCGGCGACCTGCTCGAGGGCGAACGGCTGTCCGGGTCCCATGCGGCGCTGCATCGTGAAGCCGTGGACCTGCATGCGCTGGTCGACGACCTGGCCCGCGTGCACCCGGAGCTGGCCGGCGTGCGACGGGACATCCCGGCCGGATTGCCGCCGGTCGACGCCGACCCGTCCCGGCTGCGACTGGCCTTGCGCAACCTGATGGACAACGCCTTGCGCCACGGCGGACAGGCGCAGCCGCCGGTGCTGACGATCCGGCGCCACGGCAGCGGCGTGCAGGTACTGGTGCGTGACCACGGCCCGGGCGTCGCGCCCGCGCAGCTCGCGCATCTCGGCGAGGCGTTCTACCGCACCGACGAAGCACGCCAGCGCGAGACCGGTGGTGTCGGCCTGGGCCTGCACCTGGCGCGCCTGGTCGTCCAGGCCCATGGGGCCACGTTGCGCTTTCGCAATGCCGAACCCGGCCTGGAGGCCGGTTTCGAGTTGCCGGCGCAGGCCGGCTGAGGCAGGGGCGGCGTCCCGGTCGTTCCGGTCGTTGCGGGGCTGCCCGGCGGGCCGGGCGCGGGGGTGCTCAGAACGGCGCCGGGCTTGCAAACCGCAGGGCCTGCCCGCTGGCCGGATGCGGAAAGCCGATCTGCGTCGCGTGCAGCATCAGGCGGCCGGCATCGACCTGCGCTGCCGCTTCGTCGCCGTACAGCGCGTCGCCGACGATCGGATGGCCGATCGCCCGCAGGTGGACCCGCAGCTGGTGCGAGCGTCCGGTCACCGGTTCGAGTTCGAGCCGCGTGTGTCCGTCGCCGGCAGGTCCGAGCACCCGCCAGCGCGTCAGGCTCGGCTTGCCGGTCCGGTCGCAGATGATGCGGCGCGGCCGGTTCGGCCAGTCGACCACGATGGGCAGGTCGATCGTGTTCCACACGCCGGGCGCGGCGTCCGGCACCCCGTGCACCACGGCCTGGTAACGCTTGTGCACCTGGCGCTCGGCGAAGGCCCGGCCCAGCACGCTCAGGGCCGGCGCGCCGCGCGCCATCAGCATCAGGCCGGA
>JBFIDI010000166.1:0-10637 GCA_041581405.1 Burkholderiaceae bacterium | reverse complement strand
CCGTCGCGATGTGGCTGGGCATCCGGCGCGAAGACATGGTCAAGCCGGGCGCGCATAAAGGGCTCGACCCCAACGACCCGATCGCCGGGGCCATCGTGTGACCGGCCACTGACTCCATGGTCACCGCGTCCTTCTCCAGTCAACGTCGACGCCTGGCGGGTGAAATCCGGCAGCAGTTCGTTGCCGACGCGGTACAAGCCATGGCCGACATCGTGCCCGCGGTGCAGGAGAGCCTGCGCGTATTGATGGACGAGGCGGCGCCTTCGCGTGAAATGCAGGCGCGTCGCGACGCCTGGACCTTCTACCAGCGCAACAAGGACAAGTGGCGCGAGGCCACGTCGAATGCCTGGAAGGAAGCGCTGGTGCCTCAGGTGGCGCCGCCCAAGGACGACTCGCCCGATTTCGGCGGTTTGTCCCTGGTGGGCAACGACGTCGTCGAAAACAAGATCTTGGCGTCGCGGCTGGTGTTGCGCGTCATGGACAAGGTCAGCTCCGAACTCGATGACCTGCGCCTGCGCATCCGTTACCTCGAGGATTCCGACGACCTCGATCGGCAGGACATCCTGCGGCCGGACGTGCTGGTGCTGATCCTGGTCGAGGAATGGGCCGCCAGCGGCATGCCGGCGGGAAGCTGGCCGATGGTCAACGACGCGGTGCAGGCCTTGTTGTCCGATCGGCTCAAGAAGGCCTACCGCAAGGGCAACCAGTCGCTGATCGACAAGGGCGTGATGCCGACCATCGATCTCAAGGACCGGGTCAAGCGTGCCGCACCCGCGTCCGCCGCGCCCAAGGCCTTTCCGAGTACGCGTCTGGCTTCCGACATGGCGGATTCGCAGAGCGGATATCCGGCCAGCGGGGCCGGCCAGGGCGCCGATCCGCTGCATTCCGGGGGGTATGCCTCATCGGGCGGGTCTTACCAGGGCGAGCCCGCGGCCGGCGGTGGCTTTCGGCACAGCCATCGTGGCGATTCCGGCGCCGGCATGCACGAGCAGGGGTTTGCCGCGGGCGGCCAGCAACACGGCAATTTCATCCCCGCCAGCGGCGCACGCCCGGTCGGTGGCATGACGCATGACGAAACCCGGATGATGACCTCGACCACGCCGCTGGCGCGGGCGCGCAGCCGGGCGCAAGGGGTGCTGGGTCAGCTCAAGCGCATGCTCGTGGGTCGGGTCGGACCGGAGTTCGACGGCACCTCCTACGGGCCGGCGTCGCCCGCGTTGGCGGCGGCCCTGGCGCCGCGCGGGCACGGCGAGGGCACGGTGGCGGTGGCGTTCGGCGACTCGGCGACGGTGATGGAAGACTACAGCCCGGCGGGCGTGGCGCAGGTCGCCGGCCGGCTGCGCCAGCAGACCGCCGACCTCAAGAACAAGGCCGAGACCAAGGGCGAGAAGGCGACGATCGAGATCGTCGCGCTGATGTTCCAGGCCATCCTGCAGGAAGACCGCATCCCGTCGGCGATCCGGGTCTGGTTTGCGCGGCTGCAGATGCCGGTGTTGCGCGTGGCGCTGGCCGAACCCGATTTCTTCGGATCGGCGAACCATCCGGCGCGCCAGCTGATCGACCGCATGGGCTCGTGCGTGATGGGTTTCGACGCCAGCGGCATCCAGGGCGGCCCGCTCGAGAAAGAGATCAAGCGTGTCGTGCAGGTGATCGAGCAGTATCCCGAGACCGGCAAGCGGGTCTACGAACTGGTGTATGCCGAGTTCCAGAAGTTCCTGCAGAAATTCCTGGCCGGCAGCGGGGCGACGCAAAAGGTCGCCAGTGTCGCGCAGCAGGTCGAGCAGAAGGAGACGCTGACGATCCAGTACACGATCGAGATGCGCAACATGCTCAAGGACATCCCGGTGCGCGAGGAGATCCGGACCTTCCTGTTCAAGGTATGGGCCGAGGTGCTGGCGGTCGCCGCCGTGCGCAAGGGACCGCAGCACGCGGAGACGCTCGAGCTCAAGCGTTCCTCGTCCGACCTGGTGTGGGCGGCCAGCGCCAAGCCCGACCGGGCCGACCGGGCGCGCGTGATCCAGAACCTGCCCAAGCTGCTGCAGCGCCTGCGTGCCGGCATGACCTTGCTGGGCATGGCGCCGAGCCAGCAGGACCTGCACATCAAGACGGTCAGCGACACGCTGGCCGACGCCTTCCTGTCCAAGACCGACGCCATTCCCGCGGCCCAGATCGAGGCGCTGGCCAAGCGGCTGGCCAACCTGGAAGATTTCGTCAGTGAAGACGGCATGGGCGACTTGCCGCTCGATGCCGAGAGCATCGAACTGATGCTGGGCATCGACCCGGCGACCATCGACGTCGTGGCCAATGGCGGCTCCAAGCCCAGCCATGCGATGCTGGCCTGGGCCAACGAACTCGAGCTGGGCTCGTGGTTCACGCTCGACCACAACAACCGGGTCGTCAAGGTGCAGTTCGCCTGGCGCAGCGAGCGCAAGCAGCTGAACCTGTTCGCGTCGGCCGACGGCCACAGCTACCTGATCCAGGCGGGCCGGCTGGCCGCCTACCTGCAGGCAGGCCTGTTGTTGCCGCAGGAAGAGGAAGCCTTGACGGTGCGCGCCACGCGTGATGCGCTGGCCAAGCTCGAGGCGAATCCGGAGCGCCTGCTCGGCTGACCGCGCCGGTGCCGGCCGGTGGTATCAGTGGGCGAGTCGTTCGCGGGCGTCGTCGCACAGTTCGTCGAGCACCAGTGCGTCGGGTTCCTCGCCGAAACTCCAGTAGACCATCAGCACGATGATCTTGAGGTCTTCCAGGCTGAGTTCGTCCGAGCCGCAGGCCATGGCCCGGTCGACGACGATCTCGCGCATGTGGGCCGGAAAATCCGCCGCGTCTTCGAGGAAGCGGATGAATCCCAGGCATTGCGAGCCGAGCCGGTTCTGTTCCGACATCGAGAACACCCGCATGCTGGCCGTGGCCTCGCTGGCGCCGGACCATGGCAGGGCCAGGGTGCCCGTGGCGTCGGCGTCGCGCTCCGAGGGTGGTCGCTCGGTGTTGCGCGTGGCCTGGCGCAAGCCGGTGAGCCAGTGCAGCGCATCCTTGATTTCCTGGGATTCGAAACCGACCGCATGGAGCTTGCGCTCGAGCTGGTTCCATTGGGGGCATGCATCACCGCGCCAGTAATGCTCGTAGACGAAAACCAGCACTTCAAACATGTGCCCAATATAGCGCACATCCCGCACCGCCCCGCGTGACTGGCGCCGGCGCTGGCGTCTGCCGTGTTCAGGCGCCGGCGATGCGCTGGAACAACCCGCCCGGCAGGCGGCCGACCTGGCCGGCGAGTTCGAGCGCCATCAGCTGTGCCTGCAGCCGTGGCGTGTCGATGCCCGTGCGGGCCTGCAGCGCGTCCAGGCTGGCCGGTTCATGGCCCAGCGCCTGCAGCAAGCCGGGGTCGGTCCCCGGCGGCGGCGCGGCGTCCTGCGCGGGCGCCGATGCGGCACCGGTCGGGGCCGCGGGGGCCAGGCGGGTCGACGATCCGTGCCAGGGCAGTTCCTCGAGCACGTCCTGCGCCGACTCGACCAGCTTGGCGCCCTGGCGGATCAGCGCATGGCAGCCGCGTGACTGCGGGGAATGGATGGAGCCGGGGATGGCGAACACGTCCTTGCCCTGTTCCGCCGCCAGGCGCGCGGTGATCAGCGAACCGGACTGCAGCGCGGCCTCGACCACCAGTGTTCCCTGGGACAGGCCGGAGATGAGCCGATTGCGGCGCGGGAAATTCGCCGCGATCGGCGGGGTGCCGACCGGGTATTCGCTGATCAGCAATCCGTGGCGCGCAATGCGCCGTGCCAGCGCCAGATGGCGTTTCGGATAGACGCGGTCCAGGCCGGTTCCGACCACCGCAACCGTGGCGGGGTTGTCGTGGCCATCGTCGCCGTCGCGCGCGTCGAGTGCCCCGGCATGCGCCGCGCCGTCGATGCCCAGCGCGAGTCCGGACACCACGGTCAGGCCCGCCTGCGCCAGTGCCTGTGCGAACCGACGGGCGTTGTCTGCGCCCTGGTGTGTCGGGTTGCGGCTGCCGACGATGGCCAGGCAACGTCCCAGCCCCAGTGCGCTCGATGCGGCATCCGACGGCCCGGTGCCGGCAGCCGCCGGGCCCGGCGTGCCGCCGTGCGTGGCCGCTGCCGGAGCCGGGGCGAGCCACCGGGCGGCTCCGTGCACGTACAGCAGCGGGGGCGGGTCTTCGATGGCGAGCAGTGCAGCCGGGTAACGCGGGTCGGCCAGCGTGATCACGGCCTTGGCGACATCGGCGGTGGCGTCGTCGTCCGCCCGCTGCAGCCAGTCCCAGGTGGCCTGCACGTGCGCGTCGAGATCGGCCGGGGGCCGTGCCAGCGCGCCGGCCAGTTGCACACCGACGACCTCGCGCCAGGCGGCGGCGGACTGCGCGAAGATCTGCGCCGGCAGTCCGAAACGTGCCAGCAGCAGGCGGGCCGTCTCGTTGCCGACGCCGGGCGTGAGCATCAGGCGCAACCAGAGCGCGAGTTCGTCACGATCCATGCGGATGCTCGGGGGCGGGCCGGCGGGCGGTGGCTGGCGCGCAGGCCCTGGCTCGGTGGCGTGTCCGACCGGCGTGCCGGTGCGTCAGAGCGGGCTGATCAGCCGGTCGCCGATGTTGACCGCCGCCCGGATGTCCAGCACCAGCGCATAAGACACTCGGTCGAAGGTCCGGAACACCATCAACAGGCCGTTGCGTTCGTCCGGCAACTTGAGCATGGGACGCGTGCTGTCGGTCTTGTCGACGACCCGCGCGCCGTCCTTGAGGATGGCCATCACGTGGCCGGGCTCGATGCCGTCGCGTTTGCCCAGGCTGATCGCGACGACCTGGTTCTGCGCGGCGTTGACGACCGCACTGCCATAGACGGAGACGACCCGGCCCACGACGCCGGCTGCCGGTGCACGCGGGGCGTAGCTGAGCAACTCGCGGGGTGGCTCGGGCAGCAGCCGGTCGCCGATCAGCATTTCTTCCTTGGCCGACACGATGTCGATGGTGGCCGGCGTGATCTCGGTGCCGGTGTCGCCATTGGCGCGGGTGACTTCGCTGGTGCTTTCGCTGCGCGCCAGCAAGGCCTTGCCGACGTATTGCGCCTCGTAGCCCAGGATCTCGCCGGTGGACGGATCCTTGAGTGCGGTGGCATTGCGGAACACCCGGAACTCCTGCTGCCTGCCCGGCGCGTCGAGCATCGGGTTGCCGTTCTGGCCGCGCGCATAGGCGCGGTCGCCGCGGGTCAACAATACGCGGCCCTCCTGGGCGGCGACGATGCGCGGCGCATTGGACAGGCCTTCCGCGTCGACGACGATGGGCTCGGCCAGGAAGGGTTCGATCACGCTGGCCTTGATGACCGGCAACGCGGTGCTGTCGAGCACCTCGTAACGCGTCCGCGGCGATACCCGGATGGTTTCGGTGGGAATGGCGTCGACGCCATCGCCGCCACTGCCCGCCATGCGCAACATGGCGCGACCGTCCTTGCGTTCGAGCACCAGGCGTTGCCCGGGGTAGATCAGGTGCGGGTTGCGGATGTCGGACATGTTCATGCCCCACAACTCGGGCCAGCGCCACGGGCTCTTGAGGAACAGGCCGGAGATGGCCCACAAGGTATCGCCCGACTTGATCAGATAGCTGTCGGGCGCATTGGCGGCGATTTCGCTGAGCGGCACACCGGCCTGGGCAACCTGGTTGGCGGTCGCGCGTTGGCCCGAGGTGATCGGGTAGTTCTGGGCCCAGGCCGGTTGCGCAAGCCATGTCGCCAGGGCCGTGCCCAGGATGGTGAGGGTGCGTTTGGAATTGATCGACAATTTCGTGGTCATTGCTTGCTGCATCATGGTGGCCCCGTCAGGCTTCCCGGCCAGTGCCACGGCAAAGGAGCCGGGTCGGGAGCATCTTGATAAATCACGCACGATTTTGCGCTCAAGTCCTTGATTGGGCAACGTTTTCTGTCGCGGCTGCGCGAACTCGTACGCTAAATTAGCGAAAATAGCGACATCTTTGAAGAGAATCCATGTCTTTGTTACCCATTCTTTGTTATCCCGATCCCCGCCTGCACAAGGTCGCCAAGCCGGTGCAGACGGTCGACGCCCGCATCAAGACGCTGATCGCGGACATGTTCGAGACCATGTACGACGCCAAGGGCATCGGCCTGGCGGCGACCCAGGTCGACGTGCATGAACGGTTGATTGTGATCGATGCGTCCGAGCAGCGCGACCAGCCGCTGGTGCTGATCAATCCCGAGATCGTCTGGACCAGTGACGAAAAACATGTCAACGAGGAAGGTTGCCTGTCGGTGCCCGGCATCTACGACGGGGTCGAGCGTTTCGATGCCGTGCGCGTGAGCGCGCTCGACGGCAACGGCACGGCGCGCACCGTCGAGGCGCAAGGCATGCTGGCCGTGTGTGTCCAGCACGAGATGGATCATCTGCTGGGCAAGGTGTTCGTCGAATACCTGTCGCCGCTCAAGCGCGATCGCATCAAGACCAAGATGCGCAAGCTGCAGCGCGCGGAGCGCTCTTGAGACTGATCTTCGCCGGCACGCCGGAGTTTGCCGCGGTGGCCTTGCGCCGGCTCCACGAGGCCGGCCACCAGATCGCGCTCGTGCTGACCCAGCCGGACCGTCCCGCCGGGCGTGGCATGCGGCTGCAGGCGTCGGCGGTCAAGTCCCTGGCCCATGACCTGGGTGCGCCCGTGTGCCAGCCCCGCAGCCTGCGCCTGGACGGTCGTTTTCCCGACGACGCCGCCGCCGCGCGCCAGGCGATGGCCGATGCGCGGGCCGATGCCATGATCGTGGCCGCCTACGGCCTGATCCTGCCGCAGTGGGTGCTCGACGCGATGTCGCAACCGGGCCCGCATGGCGGTGCCGCGCTGGGTTGCCTGAACATCCATGCCTCCTTGTTGCCGCGCTGGCGCGGCGCCGCGCCGATTCACCGTGCGATCGAGGCCGGCGATACCCAGACCGGCGTCTGCATCATGCAGATGGACGCGGGCCTGGACACCGGTGCCGTGTTGCTGCGCGAATCGATGGCGATCGAACATCGCGGGGCGCAGGCCGACACCACCGGCACGTTGCACGACCGGCTGGCGGCACTCGGTGGCGAACTGATCGTGCGTGTATTGGCCCAGGCGGCCGCGGGCGCGCTGGAGGCGACGGCGCAGCCGGCCGACGGCGTCTGTTATGCCGAGAAGGTCAGCAAGGCGCAGGCCCGGATCGACTGGAATGCCGACGCCGACCGGATCGAGCGCAGCATCCGCGCCTTCGATCCCAACCCGGGGGCCTGGACCACGCTGGGGCCGGACGTGATCAAGGTCTGGCGTGCGTCGCCGCACCCCGGGCCGGTGCCGCCGCACGCAGCGCCGGGCACCGTGCTGGTGGCGGACGATGCCGGCATCGTGGTGGCCTGCGGATACGGTGCGCTGCGGCTGACCGTCTTGCAGCGGGCCGGCGGCAAGCGGCTGGCGGTGGCCGACTTCCTGCGCGGCCAGCCGGTGGAGCCGGGTGTGCGCCTGGGCGAGGACGGCGACCGCTGATGTTTCTGTTGCGCGATCACTACCGCCACCCGGAATTCCGGATCGGTCTGCGGGACTTCATACGCACCGCCCCGGGCATTGCCGCATGGGGCCTGATGACCGGCGTGGCCATGGTCAAGTCCGGCATCGGACTGGTCGAGTCGGTGCTGATGGCCTTGATCGTCTTCGCCGGCAGTTCCCAGCTGGCGGCGATCCCGCTGATCCTGGCCGGGGCGCCGTTGTGGGTCATCTGGGCCACCGCCTTCTGCGTGAACCTGCGTTTCGTCGTGTTCAGCCTGCACCTGCACCACTACATGTCGCACCTGCCGATGTGGCAGCGCGTGGTGTCCGGTTATTTCACCGCCGACCTGAGTTACGTGATGTTCGTGCGGCGTTATCCCCATCCGGCCACGGATGCCGAGGGCAAGCTGGCCGAGCAGGCCTACCTGGCGGGCAGCAACCTGATGAACTGGGGTGCCTGGATCAGTGCGAGCCTGGCCGGCGTGGCGCTGGCCAACTTCATCCCGCAGGCCTGGGGCCTGGGATTCGCCGGCATCCTGTGCCTGATCGGCATCCTGTGTTCGCTGGCCACGACGCGCCTGCGCATCCTGTCGGCCGCGGTCGCCGGCGCGGTCGGCGTGGCCGCGTTCGCGTTGCCGCTCAAGCTCAACATCATCGCCGCCATCGGCGCGGCCGTGCTGCTGTGCCTGACGATGGAGAAGCTGCAACCGCCGCACGCCCGGGAGGTCGTCCAGTGAGCGCGCCGGGCCGTTCCCAAGCGCGAATCCCGCAGCGCGCAGCGCGGAGGGTCGTCCAGTGACCGCGATCAACTGGCATACCGTGCTGATCGTCGTCGGCCTGGCGGTGGTGACGGTGCTGACGCGTTGTTTCTTCCTGTTCTCCAATCGCACCTGGACCCTGCCGCACTGGGCGCAACGCGGCCTGCAATATGCGCCGATCGCCGCGCTGGCCGCCGTCGTCGTGCCCGAGGTCGTGATGGCGCAGGACGCCCTGGTGGACACCTGGCGCGATGCGCGGCTGTATGCCGCCGTGGTGGGGGCGGCCGCGTATTTCTGGCGCAAGGACGTGTTGTTCACCATCGTCGCTGGCATGCTGGTCTACCTGCCCCTTCACCTGGGCCTGGGCTGGTAGGGGTTCGGGCCGCCCGTGCCACAGGCCCGACGGCAGCATGCACGGGCGCGGCTTAAGCCCGCCTTATGCCCTGCGGCCGGGCGCGGATTCCAGCGTCGGGGCGCGCGTGCTCGCATATGCTTGGGGCCATGCGGATCCTGGTGGTGGAAGACGATACGGCGATCGCCGATGCCTTGCAGGTATCGCTCAAGCTGGCCGGCCACGCGGTGGACATCTGTACCACGCTGGCGCAGGCCTGGTCGGCGTTGCGCGTCGAACCCTTCGACGCGATGTTGCTCGATCTCGGGTTGCCCGACGGTGACGGCGTGCAGTGGCTGGCGCGGTTGCGTGCCCGTGGACCGTGCGCATCCGGCGCCGGCCTGCCGCGGTCCGACATGCCGGTGTTGATCATGACCGCCCGCGACGGTGTAGACCAGCGCGTGGCCGGTCTCGACGGCGGTGCCGACGACTACCTGGTCAAGCCTTTCGATCCGCAGGAACTGCTGGCGCGAATCCGCGCGATGACACGGCGCAGCGCCGGCCGTGCCCGCGCGGTGTTGCAGTACCGCGATCTGGAGATCGACCCCGCGGCGCGCACGGTGACGCGCGGCGGACTGCCGGTGGCGCTGGGCAGCAAGGAATTCGCATTGCTGCAGACCCTGGTCGAGGCGCGGCCGCAGGTCCTGTCCAAGGGGCGGCTGGAGGCGGCGTTGTACGGCTTCGGCGAAGGGCTCGAGAGCAATGCCATCGAAGTGCATGTGCATCACCTGCGACGCAAGCTCGGGGCGGACCTGATCCAGACCATGCGTGGAGTCGGTTATTTCGTGCCGCGGGACCCGTCGGCGTGAAGCAAGCCAGCCTGGCCCGCCATCTGTGGCGCTGGACCCTGGCCGCCCTGGCGGCGGCCTGGCTGGCGTTGATGCTGGCATCGTATTTCGCCGGCATGCACGAGGCCGGCGAGATCACCGATGGGCACCTGGCGTCGGCGGCCCATGTGTTGCTGCAGCTGCCGGCCATCGGAGCCGGCGCCGCCGCCGCCGCGCCAACCCTGGTCGATGCGGACGACGACGCGATTCCGTCCGGACGGCATCTGAAGCTGGCCAGCAGCGTGGCGGTGCTGGTCTGGGAAAACGGCGTGCTGGTCTCCGATACCCGGCCACCGGCCCAGCGCGGCGGCGTGGATTTTCCGCCGGGTTACGCCACCACCGTGCTGCGCCAGGGGCCGGGCCAGGAACCCCGACGCTGGCGCAGTTTCTCGGCCGAGCGCGCGGACGGCTCCCGCAAGGTGACGACGATGATCGATCTCGACCAGCCGACCCGCATCGTGCGCGAGGTCACGTTCACGATCGCGCGTCCCTCGCTGGTCGTGTTGCCGCTGGTGGCGCTGTTGTTGTGGTGGGCCATCCGGCGCGGCCTGCGACCCTTGAACGCCTTGTCGAACCGGGTCGCCGCGTTGAAGCTGCACGCGTCCGAGCGGCTGGACGCATCCCACGGATACGCGGAATTCGCCAGCACGGTGGCGGCGATCAACGGCCTGGTCACCCGGCTGCAGTCGCAGGCCGAGGCCGAGCGCGCCTTCGCGTCGGACGTGGCGCACGAGTTGCGCACGCCGCTGGCGGCGATCGCGCTGCAGGCCGATGTGGCGGCCCAGCATCCCGACGCGGCGAGTCGCACACGGGCGCTGGAACGGCTGCAGCGGGAGTCGCTGCGCGCGGGTCAGATCCTGGCGCAGCTGCTGGACCTGGCGCGCGCCCAGCGCCCGGACCAGGCGGCGCTGCGGGACCTCTGCCTCGATACGCTGGCCGCCGACGTGATGGCCGGGTTCGCCCAGGCCAGTGTCGACAGCGGACATGCCCTGGAACTGCGATGCGACGGGGCGCCGGTGCACGTGCGGGGCAATGCCTTGTTGCTCGAGCTGGCCTTGCGCAACCTGATCGACACGGCGATCGGCCATACCCCGGCCGGCACCCGGGTCGTGGTGGAGGTGCGCCGCACCGGCCGCGCCGCGGCGCGGCTGGCGGGG